>DATCCI010000355.1:0-2720 GCA_036511415.1 Acidimicrobiia bacterium | reverse complement strand
CGTCGCGCGCGACGCGGCATTGCGTGAACTACTCGTTGACGAATACGTCACGTTCCCGCTTTCCACAACGTCGTCCACAAGTTTGACCCTCTATCGATCCACAGCGCGTCCGTCGTACGCTCCACCCATGAGCTTCTTGGTGCACTTCGAGGACGACACCACGACCTGCGTAGACGACGCCGACTCGTACGAACAGGAAGGTCCGCTGACGACCTTCTTCGATCGGAACGGTGGAGGTCGGCTCGCCTCCGCGTTCGCGGTCCGGGTCGCGTCGTTCCGCACGAGCAAGATCGTGGAGGTCCGCCGCGATTCGGCGAGCTCGCCGACGGCTCAGTCGTCGATCAGGTCGTCCTCGTCGACCACGACATCCCATCGCTGCGCGCACTCGCCGCAGAGATAGACCACCACGTCGCCGGGCTCGAAGTGGTCCTCGGGGCCGATGAGTTGCGCGAGGTACGCGGTGCCTCCGCATTCCATGCAGTCGATGTGTTCCGCGATCGGCACCGCGCGACCGTAACCCTCAGGTCGGCTGCGTCAAAGGCCCGTAGGTTTCCGGACGGCGCGTGCGCAAGAGCGGGAAGAGCTCGAGCCAGTCGCGCCGCTGGTCGAGATCGAGATCGGCGACGAGAACCGCCGGCTCGGAGCGCGGCGCCTGCACCAATATCCGGCCGTAGGGATCACTGACGAACGACGATCCGTAGAACGTGAGCGGACCCTCGGTGCCGGTGCGGTTCACCGCGACCATGAACGTGCCGTTCATGATGCCCTGGGCGCGGATGACCTGTTCCCACAGCGGCTCGGTGTCGAACGCGGGGTGATCGGGTTCGGAACCGATCGCGGTCGGGTAGACGAGTATCTCGGCGCCGGCAATCGCGAACGCGCGCGACGTCTCGGGGAACCATTGATCCCAGCAGGTGGGGAACCCGAACGTCGCCGTCTCGATGGTCGTGACCGGCCAGCCGGAATCGCCGGTCCGGAACCACGTGTCCTCGTAGTACCCCGCGGTGATGGGCAGATGCGTCTTGCGCGTCCGCGCCACGAGCGTGCCGTCGGGAGCGACGACGAACGCCGTGTTGTACCCGAGGCCGCGGTCATCCGCCGCCTCGTAGCACGAAGCGTGCACGTACACGCCGCCATCGCGTGCACACCGGGCGACCAGCTCGTACGTCGGACCCCCCGGCAGAGGCTCCGGCTCGGCTTGCGGGTTGTCGGCATCGCGGCGCTCGACCGCGACGTACGGCAATCGCGTCAGCTCGGGGAGGCACACGACTCGCGCGCCCTCGTCAGCAGCCGCGCCGACGCCTTCGGCGATCGCGGCGTCGTGCGCGTCCGCGTCGGAGTGCCAGGCCAGCTGGACGAGGCCGACGCGCAAGGGCAACCGCGCCGCCGGACGCACGCGGGCCGGCGAGGGCAGCACGTCGAACGCAGTCAGGACGATCATGCCGGTACCTGCTGGGTGATGCAGTGCACGCCGCCGCCACCCCATGCGAGGACGACACCCGGGACCGGGATCACAGTGCGACCGGGATACTGCGCGCCAATGACTCGGCACGCCTCGTCGTCGAAGGCGTGGCCGCTCACCGGCACCGCGACGAAGCCGTTGCCGGCATAGAGATTCACGTAGGGCACGGCCAACCGCTGGCCCGCGAAATCCGCGTAGGGGAGTACCGGGACCTCGATCACGTCGAAGCCGGCCGCTTCGAGCGTGGTGGCGTTGGCGGACGCGATCGCCGCATTCGGGTTCGCGGGTTCGTCGCAGCCCTGGAGGAGGACCGCGCCGGTCGGCGTGAAGGCGACGACGTTGTCGACGTGGCCGTCGGTACCCGCGTCTTCGGCGATCGCGTCGGCGAGCCACACGACGCGATCGACGCCGAGGAACGAGCCCAGGGCGCGCTCGATGTCGGCGCGGCTGGAGGTCGGGTTGCG
Source organism: Acidimicrobiia bacterium (assembly GCA_036511415.1). Classification (GTDB taxonomy): domain Bacteria; phylum Actinomycetota; class Acidimicrobiia; order IMCC26256; family PALSA-610; genus PALSA-610. Next base: position 794 of record DATCCI010000355.1, on the reverse strand, counting down.
GTTGGGATTGAGGAGACATCGTTCGGTCGTGACCAGCGCGCCCCGGCCGTCGACCGCGATCGATCCGCCCTCGAGCACGATGTTCGCTTCGTGGACCGCCAGACCGAGGTGCCGGGCCACCGCGGTACCGACGACCGCGTCGGCGTCGTGTACCTGCTTGTCGCCCCACGCATTGAACCGAAAGTGGACCGCGTGAAGATGCCCATCGGGTGCGCGCACGACGATTGGGCCGTCGTCGCGCATCCACGCGTCGTCGATCGGCAGGACAACGATCTCGGCCGTGTCGCCCACGTAATCCGTCGCGCTCGCGACGTCGTCGGGAGCGACGACGAGCGTCACCGGCTCGTACCTCGCGAGGGTACGGGCGATCTGCGCGTACACCGCCCGCGCCGGTTGCAACTGCTCGGGTGTGTAGATGCATTGCGGGAGGTCGGGCGGCCATGCCATCAACGTGCAACGGTGCGGCTCGCTCTCGGAGGGCATGCGAGATCCCGAGGGAAGCGCCACAACGGCAAGCTAGCGTGCGCTCCATGCCGCTCACCGCCGAACTCGAGCAGTTGGCCGCACGCGTGTCGAACCGCGGGCGCTGGGGCGCCGACGACCAGCGCGGCACCCTCAATCTCATCACCCCCGAAGTCGTGCGGCGCGGTGTCGTCGCGGCGCGCCGCGGCCGCGTGTTCTCCCTCTCGATCCCGTTCGATCAGACCGGCCCGCAGTGGGACAACCCGTTCATGCCCGAGCGCACCAATCCCGAGTTACGCACCCACACCGTCAACGTCGCGTTCACGGGCGAC
>DATCCI010000354.1:0-2483 GCA_036511415.1 Acidimicrobiia bacterium | reverse complement strand
GTCCCGTGCCAAGACAGCCGAACGGCCCGGGATCCAGCCAGCATCCGGGCTGGTAGCTGTCGATCACGCGCCCGGCATAGGACACGAAGTCGCCGCCGTCGCCGATCACGATCGCGTCGCGGTCGAGCCGCTTTGTGAGCTCGCCGTAGATCCGGGTCGGTTTGATCGGCGTGGAGTCGGCCTCCAACGACGGGAGCTCCTCTGCGCGCTTCGCCTGCTCGTGGGAGCGGAGCCGTGCGATCCAGTCGTCGTGCGCGCCGGGGGGTGCGCCCGCGGCTGCCAACGCCGCGAACGTGGTCGCGAGATCTCCGGCCGTCGATGCCGCGAGCGTCGCGTGCGCGGCGATCTCGCTCGCCGCGTCGCACAGATGCACCACCCGGGCGTCGCCGAAACGGCCGAAGCCGAGCCGGAAGTCGAGCGGCGTTCCCGCCACGAGCACGAGATCGGCCTCCCGCAGCGCGATCGAACGGGCCCGCGAGAACGCAAGCTCATGGTCGGCGGGCATCGTGCCGCGTCCCATGCCGTTCACGAAAACCGGCACGCGCGCCGCCTCCGCGAACGCGCGCATCCCTTCCTCGGCGCGGGCCCAGTAGACGTCGCCGCCCGCGACGAGCACCGGTCGAGAGGTTGCGCCGACCAGCTCCGCCACGCGCGCCAGGGCGTCAGGATCGGGCGCGCCGCCCCGGAAGGCGTTCGCGTCTTCCACCGCCGGCACCTCGACCGCCGCGGGTCCGAACGCGTCGAGCGGGATGTCGACGAATGTCGGACCGCGGTGCGGTGTGCGCGCGGCGCGGCACGCGGCATCGACGTCGGCAACGATGGACGCCGCGGAGGTTGCGGTGCTGGCCGACTTCGTCACCGGCGCGACGATCGGTACATGGTCGAGCTCCTGTAGCGAACCCGCTCCCCACCGCGCCTGCGGCGCCCGGCCGGCCAGCACGATGATGGGCGAGCCGTTCATGCGCGCCGCCGTTAGCGCGCTCACGCCGTTCGTCACGCCCGGGCCGGCGGTCAACGCCGCGCAACCGAGCCGCCGCGTCACCTTCGCGAACCCTTCGGCCGCGAACGTCGCACTCTGCTCGTGGCGGACGTCGACAAGCCGCACACCCGCTTGCACCGCCCCGTCGTACAGGACGAAGAGGTGTCCGCCGGAAAGTGTGAAGACCGTGTCGACGCCGTGCCGCTGCAACACCTCTACCGCGAGCCGGCCGCCGTGCGCCTCCACGTCCGGCTACTTGGTCGGCGCGGGTACCGACGCCAGGAACCGGGTGAGCGCCTCGATCCACGCATCGGGATTCTCGAACTGAGGTGAGTGTCCGGCGTCGGGGATGATCGCGAGCTGCGCGCCGTCGAGCGCGTGCGCCATCTCGCGCGACGCTCGGACGAACGGCGCGTCCTGCGCCCCGACGATCACGAGCGTCGGGAAGCGCACCGCCGCCGCGAGCGCCGCGAGGTCGTCGGGTTGGTATGCGAGCGCGACCGCCATCGCACCCCACATGACGGCCGAGAGATCGGCCCATTTCCGGTCTTCGAAGTCCTGGTATCCGGTACGTTCGAGCAGCGTGCGCCGGTATGCGGGCGTCTCCAACACCCGCGCCAGATCGAGCAGCTCCTTCAGCGCGTCCTTCCCGCGGGTGAACGCGACCTCGGCCGCGGCGTCCATGAGCGCGGGATCGAAGCCGGGAATCGGACCGGCGGACGTGTCCATCATCACGAGCGCCTCGATCCGTTCCGGCGCGCGCAAGGGAATCTGCCGGGCCACCATCCCGCCCATCGAGTGACCGAGCAACCGGAAGCGGTCGAGCTCGCACGCGTCGGCGACCTCCAAGACGTCGGTCGCGAGCCGGTCGATCGAGTACGCACCGCGATCTGAGGGCTTGTCGCTTGCACCGTGACCCCGATGATCGAACACGACGACGGTGTGATCGCGCGCGAGCGCCGCGACGTGGTCGGAGAAGTCCTCCTTGGCTCCGCCGAACCCGTGCACGAGGAGCAGACCCGGGCCCGCACCCTGCACGTCGACCGCCAGCCCTATCCCGTCGCTCGTCGTGATGCGCATTCACCCATGCTCACCGAAAACCCCCGCTCGCGCCACCCAGCTTTTGGTTGAAGAAACGACCGTGCCCTCACCGTCGGGCATAACCGTCTTCTAGGATCGGGGCGATGACGGAGGGTGCCCCGGGCGCCCCGGTCCCTCACCGCCCCGGACCGAGGTGGAAGCTCGCGCTGCGGATCGTGGTGAGTGCGGCGCTCCTCGCGCTGCTCGCCTCGAAGGCCTCGGGGGTCGACGACGCGATCCCGGACCAGCACCACGCGCTCACCATCTCGCTGCTCGCCGCCGCCGTACTCACCGCCCTGGTCGGCGTGGTCCTGTCCGCCTGGCGCTGGCAGCGGGTGTTGCTGCTGTTCGACGTGCGGGTACGGATTCCCGCACTCTTTTCGCACTATGTCGTCGGACTCCTCGTCGGAAACGTGCTGCCGTC
>DATCCI010000353.1:0-5196 GCA_036511415.1 Acidimicrobiia bacterium | reverse complement strand
CCGCGGCAATCAACACCACCGTAAGCGCAGTGAGGTCGTGCTGCGAGATGAACATCGCTCGGGACGCCGCGTACGCTCCCAGGAGGACGGCGACAATCGAGCTGCATGTCAGCGCGCCGATCTGCACACCCATCGAGCGGTCCCGCAGAACCCGGAGCGCTACGGCGCCGATGCCGAAGCCGACGACCGTCACACCACCGGCAATCGCGGCCAGCTCACTCGCGTCGTGCAAGTTCATGGATCCCACCGGTAGCCGACGCTCCACACGGTCATCAGGTGCTTCGGCCTGCTCGGCTCCGCCTCGAGTTTGCCGCGGATCCGTCGTACGTGCACCGTCAGCGTGGCGGTGTCGCCGTAGGTATAACCCCAGACCTGCTCGAGCAGTTCTTCCCGCGACACGACGTGGCGAGGACGCGACGCAAGAAACACGAGAAGGTCGAACTCGCGCGCGGTCAACATGACCGGATCGTCGCCACGCGTCACCTCGCGCGCCGCGACATTGATGCGCAAATCACCGGCCACGATCTCGGCGGCGAACTCCTCCGGCCCTACGAAGGAATTCGCGCCGCCGGCCCGGCGCAACACCGCTTGCACACGCGCAGTCAGCTCACGCGGCGAGAAGGGCTTCGACACGTAGTCGTCGGCACCGAGTTCGAGACCCATGACCCGATCGTCCTCATCGCCGCGTGCGGTCAACATGATCACCGCGACGGGAGCGACCGCACGCAAACGCCGGCACACCTCGAGGCCGTCGATCTGCGGCAACATCAGATCGAGCACGACCAGATCAGGCCAACGCAATGCCGCCTCCGACAGCGCGCTCTCACCGTCGCCGACGGCGGTCACCACGATCCCCGCACGCTCGAGGTACCGCACCACGACTTCGCGCACCGTCGGGTCGTCCTCGACGACGAGAACGTGCTCCCCCGCGCTCACCACTGCGACCATATCGACACGGCGACCGCGAGGGCGCACGCAGCTTGGAGAGCGAGCCACGGACGAAGTCGAGCCGACGGTCGGTCCACCGACAGCCCCGCCGTCGCGAGCACCGCCCACGGCACGAACGGCAACCAGATCCGTTCGACCTCACCCTTCGACATACCGGACAGGTCAGCGAGCGCGACCACTGCGAGTACCCCGCCGACCAGCAGCCACACGCGGCGATCGTGCAGCCGACTAAGGCCGACGGCGACCGCGGGTCCGGTCGCGGCGGCGAAGAGGGCAAGATCGGCGAAAAGGAAGTAGGAGTACGGGCGGTGTATGGCGACGCCGGTCCAGTACTGGTGTCGCGTCGCCGCGAATCCCGAGATCCACGAGAAACCGAATCCGGCAAAGACCAAGAAGACCGGGAGCGCGCCGATCGCGGCAACGGCGAGGAGTTCGAGGCGCCGACGCGTGAAACACACCCCGGCCGGTATGAGTGCGAGGAGCACCAGTCCGTACGAGAGGAACGCCGTCACGCCGAAGCCCAGACCGGCGGCGAGAGCGAGCAGGGTGGCGCGCCGCCCACGGCAGCCGCTCGCGGCGACGAGCGCGGCAATCGCCACCGCCGAGACGCCGGCGAAGAACGCGTCGGCCGTCTGCCACCAGATGACCGCCGGCACCAACACCATGAACGGAGCCGCGGCGCGGGCCCGGTCCTCGCCCGCGACCTCCCGCAGCGCGACGAGCGCGGCGACTCCCGCCACCGCGCCTCCCCCAACGACGAGGGCGGCGTTCCAACCCGCGCTCGTGAGGCCGATCTTGGCGAGCAACCACTCGATCACGACCATCCCGGGCGGATGGCCCTTCGTGTTCTGCGGATACCCGGCGATCTGCGCGACGAAGTGCGACAAGAACGTGTGCATCGAAGCGATCCCCTGCGCCGTTTGCAGGTAGTCGTTGCGACTCAGCCTCACCGGATCGGTGATTGCGTTCACACCATCCAGGCTGTCGACGAACGCCAGCGCAACCGCCCACACAGCACTGGCCGCAGCCGTCGCCGCCAACATGGGTCGCCAGCGCAGTTCACGAGCAAGGTCTGGACCGAAGCGGACGAACGTGATGGCGACGATCAGCACTGGAACGAGACGCGCGCTCGGATGGAACCGGTAGCCGCTCCAGAACGGCGGCGCAGCGATGTCGAGTGCGTGCCCGCGCGAAACGAGAATGTGCCCCCACACGACCGAGAGAAGGATCAGTCCGCCCCACAGCGACAGGACACGCGCGACCGAAGTCTGCGTGGGTGTGCGCACGTCGAGCATCGCGGAAAGCGTAACGATCGATGGGCGCGCCGCTCCGTTCGCCACGCTCGGCCAGCCGAGAGTTTCGAGAATTGTTAGACGACGAACCAGGACTCTGCGGTGGCCTCGTCGTTAGGTTGAGTGGCGATGCCGGATGTCGTACTCCCCGCGCTCGACGAAGCACTTGCAATCCCTTCCGTGCTCGCGAGCTTGCCTGCGGAGTTCGACCCGATCGTCGTCGACAACGGCTCCGTCGACGACACCGCGACGGTCGCGCAACGCCTCGGCGCGCGTGTGGTCGCCGAGCCGCGCCGAGGCTTCGGCGCGGCGTGCTTTGCCGGTCTGCTCGCGGCAACGGCCGACGTCGTGTGCTTCATGGACTGCGACGGCTCCCTCGACGGGCGAGATCTCCCGCGCGTCGCGGATCCCATCATCGCCGGACGCGCTGATCTCGTGCTCGGCGCGCGGCGTGCTGAGGCGAACGCGTGGCCATTGCATGCCCGCCTCGCGAATCGCGCCCTTGCCTTCGAGGTGCGTCGGCGCACGACACTGCGCGTGCGCGATCTCGGGCCCATGCGAGCCGCGTCGCGCGAGAGGCTGCTGACCCTCGGGCTCGTCGACCGCCGCTTCGGGTGGCCACTCGAGATGGTCCTACGCGCGTGGCAGGACGACTGGCGCATCGAGGAGGTCGACGTGCCGTACGCGCCCCGCGTCGGCCGTTCGAAGGTTACCGGCACCGTCGGCGGGACGATCCGCACGATGCGAGACATGGCGCAGCTCCTCCGATGAATCCCGACCGAACCACGGCCGGGCCGATGCCTTCGATCGTCGTCCTCGCCAAATCGCCCGTGCCCGGCCGCGTCAAGACGCGCCTGTGCCCGCCGTGCACGCACCGCGAGGCGGCCGACATCGCCGCGGCCGCCCTCGCCGACACGCTCGAGACAGTGTCCGACACGCCCGCCTGCGCCCGAGTGCTCGCGCTCGACGGCGCTCCCGGAGCGTGGGTACCCGACGGCTTCGTCATCGTCCCGCAGCTCGGGCGCGGACTCGACGCACGGCTCGCGAATGCATTCGCCGCCGTGACCGGATCGGCGGTCCTGATCGGCATGGATACACCGCAGGTGTCGCGCGACCGGCTGGTCGAGGCGATGAGCGCGCTGCATGCACCCGACGTTGACGCGGTCCTCGGCCTGGCAACCGACGGCGGCTGGTGGGCCATCGGCCTCCTGCACGCAGATCCGCGCGTCTTCATCGGCGTTCCGATGAGCACCGATCACACGGGCGCCGATCAACTCGCCCGACTGCGGTCACTCGGGTACCGCACCCATTTGCTCGAGGAACTGCAGGACGTCGACACGTTCGCGGACGCGGTCGAGGTCGCACGCGTGATCCCCGGCTCGCGCTTCGCGACAGCGATCAACACCCTCGACCGAGCCGAAATCGCGGCGGGATGATCGCTACATCTACTGAAGTGCACAGCGAACGGGTCGCGGCCCGGCTCGGACTCGCGCTCGCCACCACCTTCACGATCTGTTTCCTGACCGGCCTGTATTCGCACTTTGCGCAGCATCCTTCGCTCGGATTCGAGCTGCCCGCGCGCCCGGTCGGCCTTTACCGCTTCACGCAAGGTCTGCATGTCGTGACGGGCATCGCTTCAATCCCCCTCCTACTCGCGAAGCTCTGGAGCGTCTACCCCCGACTCTTCCAATGGCCGCCCTTCACGAGCGTCGCGCAGGCGATCGAACGACTTGCGATCTTCCCTCTCGTCGCGGGCTCGATCTTCATGCTCTTCACAGGCCTCGCGAACATCAACCTCTGGTACCCCTGGCACTTCGACTTCCCCACCACTCACTACCGGACCGCGTGGATCGTGATGGGCGCGCTCATCGTGCACATCGGCGCGAAGTTCACCACGAGCCGACGCGCGCTGCGACGCTCTCCGAGGAATTCAACCGATGTACCTACGACCCCGGCGTTGGCCGAGCGTCGTCGGTTCCTATACACGGCCTTCGGGGCAAGCGCGCTCGCCGTCACGTTCACCGTCGGACAGACCTTCCGCCCGCTCCGCAAGCTCGCGCTCCTCGCGCCGCGCCGGCCCGACGTCGGCACGCAGGGATTCCCCGTGAACGGCACGGCCAAGGAAACCGGGGCCCTGGGCCTCGCCAACTTACCTACCTACCGGCTCGAAGTCACCGGGCGTGTCGCACGTCCGTTGTCGTTCACCGTCGACGAACTGCGCGCGCTCCCCCAACACTCCGTGACCCTCCCGATCTCGTGCGTCGAAGGCTGGAGCAGCTCGCAACGCTGGACGGGCGTCCGGCTGCGCGATCTGCTCGAGATGGCAGGCGCCGAACCGCACGCATCTGCGAGTGTCGAGTCGTTCCAGCCGTACGGCAGCTATCGCACCTCCGATCTCAACCACTTCCAGGCCCACGATCCCGACACGCTCCTCGCGATGCAGGTGAACGGCGAACCGCTCGCGGTCGATCACGGATATCCGCTGCGGCTCATCGCCCCGGACCGGCCGGGGGTGATGCAGACCAAATGGATCAAGACGCTGATCGCGAACTAGCTCATGTCGACGGGCCCAACCTGATCGGCCTTGCGATCGGTCTCGTACTCGGCCTTCCGGTGATGCTCATCGGCCTCGTCGGAATCGTGCGTCATAGCGACGCAACGCCGCCGTCGAGCTACCTACGGTTCTTCGTCGGCGGTGATCTCCTGCACGACCTTGTGGTGGCGCCCATCGCCGCGGTCGTCGCGTTCGTCGTCCTGCGCCGAACGCCGGCCGTCGCGCGCGGACCGCTGCGCGCTGCACTGTTCGGGTCGGCGGTCATGATCGCGATCGCGTGGCCGGGGATCCGTCATTACGGACGCATGCGCGCTCCCGACAACATTTCGGTGCAACCGCTGAACTACGCGACATCGACCGCGACCGCCGCGCCACCCGGCGGCTTCGGTGTCGCCGGGGCCG
>DATCCI010000352.1:0-5061 GCA_036511415.1 Acidimicrobiia bacterium | reverse complement strand
CGTCGAGTTCTTCGACCCGGCGCGGCTCGCACCCGACATGGAGGCCAAGCTCCGGGGCTTGATGACCGAGAGCCGGCGTGGCGACGTCGAACGCGGCTTCTCGATGACGCTGGGGCGCGTCTTCGACCCCGACGATCGCGGGTTGCTGCTCGCGGTCGCATTGGACTCCGAGGATCGTCCTGCGGGCTTCTGCCAGTACGTTCCCGCGCGCGCGATCGAGGGCTGGTCGCTCGACCTGATGCGACGGAGTGAAGCGACCGGTATCCCCAACGGCATCACCGAGTTCATCGTGGCCAAAACCATCGAGCACCTCCGCCTGGAGGGTTCGGTCGGCCTCGCGCTCAACTTCGCCACGTTCCGAGCGGTGCTCGCGAGCGAGGCCGGCGATCGCCTCGTGCAGCGGGCCCAGAAATGGATCCTGGAGCGGGTTGGTGATTCGATGCAGATCGAGTCGCTGTGGACCTTCAACGAGAAGTTCCAGCCGGAGTGGCATGGCCGGTACGCGGCCTACGACTCGCCCGAGCACATGCTCAGTGCGTCGATCGCGGTCGCCCGGGCGGAGTCGTTCTTCGACCTCCCGCTCATCGGTCGGTTCTTCAAGCCGTCGGCCGACGATCCGCGCGATCGTCCCCGCCAGCTACCGGTCGAACCCGCCTCGGCGGGGAAGTCCGCGGCCCGGCCGCAGCCTCCGGCCCAGTCAGGGGTGTGACGGGCTCGGTCCCTCCCCCTCGATCTCGAACGCGAGGTCGTCGAGGTAGCAGAAGTACCAGTCCTCGCCCGGCTCGTACGACTGGATGATCGGGTGCGCGATCTCGTGGAAGTGAGCGGTCGCGTGCTTCCCTTGGGACTGATCGCAACAGCCGATGTGTCCACACTCGGCACAACGGCGCAGGTGGACCCAGTGCATGCCCACCAACAGGCACTCGACGCAACCGGTACCGCTGGGCGCGACGGCGGCGATGTGATCCAGGTGGGCGCAGTTCTCGGTCACGGGCCCAGTCTTCCAACCCCGTCAAGAGGCGCGAGCTCGGGTCAGGTGCTGCGAGCCAGCAGCCGGTCGCGCCACTGCGACGCGGAGGTCGTCGACGGACGAGTCGTGCTCATGAAGTCGAGCAGGACCTCGCAGAACTGCTCGGGACGTTCGCAGTGCGGGAAGTGTCCGGTGTCCGCGAAGATCTCGAGCCTGCTACCCGGGATCGCCTCGTGCGTGGCGCGACCTTGCTCGACCGGGATGATGCGGTCGTGGTCGCCCCAGACGATCAGTGTCGGCATGGCGGCCGCGAGGTACAGACGGTCGGACGCGCTCACGCGTTGACCGGCAACGTCGACGACCGATCGCAGCGTCTGGAGGAACGCAGTGCGGGTTTCGGCGTCGGCCAACGATCCGTACGCGTGCCACACCTCGGTCAGGTGTGGGCCGGTGTGGAGGCCGATGTTCGCGAGCCAGCCCCCAACCTTCACTCCGGCGTCGTGGAGCCAGTCGGTGCACGCCAACGGAAGTACGAACTCGGTTCCGGGCAACGTGAGCAGGCGCAACAACACGCTGACTTCGTCGCCCAGACCGCCGCTCGACACGAGCGCCAGCCGAACGCAGCGCTCGGGGAACTGATACGCGAATTGCATCGCGATGCCGCCACCGAGCGATTGGCCGACGAGAGTTGCTCGATCGTGGCCCAACGCCAGCAGGAGGTCACGTACGCCGCTCGCGAACGCGCCGAGCGAGTAGTCGCCCCGAGGCTTCTCCGACGCGCCGTGGCCGACCAGGTCGGGGGCGACGACAGTGAAACGCTCGGCCAGCGTGGGCATGACGAACCGCCAGGTGTCGGAGCTCCCGGCCATGCCGTGGATGAGGACGATCACCGGTCCGGATCCGGCGGTGCGGTAGCCGACGCGATGGCCGTGGATCTCGATGTGGCGAAGTTCGACGTCTGAGGTCACAGGCTTGCATCGTAGGACGCCGGCGCGTGACCCGACCGGTTGGCGTGACCCGACCGGTTGGACGTCGTAGCTCAATGTTCGGGCAAGGGTCGGCGATACGCCTCGCGCAGGCTCACGTGGAGCAGCTCTCGGTGCTCGCGCGCCGAAGGCAGCAGCTCGGTGAAGGCCATCGATCCGTGGATGTGCCCCTTCATCCGAACCAGCGTGACCGCTACGCCGGCAGCTTCGAGGCGGCGCGCGTACGCCTCGCCCTCGTCGCGCACCGGGTCGAACTCGGCGGTGAGCACGAGCGCAGGCGGCAACCGCGAGAGGTCGTCGGCAAAGTGCGGAGATGCGTACGGGTGGGTGGCTTGGGTCGGATCGGCGAGGTACAGCTCGACGTATCGCGCGCACGATTCCTTGGTCAGGAGGTAACCCTCGCCGTTCTCGGTGATCGACGGGAAGCTCAGTGTGAGGTCGGTAACGGGAACCTCGAGTACCTGGAATACCAATGGCGGTCCGCCGCGGTCGCGCGCCATCAGCGCGACGACCGCCGCGAGGTTGCCGCCCGCGCTCACACCACCGACCGAGACGCGTCGCTCGTCGACACCGAGCGCCGCCGCGTTGTCGACGAGCCATCTCAGCGCGGCGTAGCAGTCTTCGGGCGCGGTGGGAAACTTGTACCTGGGCGCCAGTCGGTAGCCGACCGCCGCGACCACGCACCCCGCGCTCCGCGCGGTCTCGCAGCACCTCGCGTCGAACTGATCGAGCGTGCCCAGCCAGAAGCCACCTCCGTGGAGAAAGAGATGCGCGGGGAACGGCCCCGGCCCGAACGGCGTGTAGATGCGTACCGCGATCTCGCCGTCGGGTACGGGCACCGGATGGTCGGCGGTGCCCGCCACCTCGGGAGCCGCTTCGGCGAACACGCCCGCAGCGGTCGCGGTTGCGAGCTGTATCCCGGCTTCGAAATCCGCACCCGATCCGGCCGACCCGAGCTGCTGCGCGTTCAGGGCGTCGAGGACCGGCTGGAGCAACGGATCGACAGGCACGGTGCCAAGTGTCGCGCCGGCGCTGCTCGGAGCGCGTGTCCCATCACGACCTCGTCGACCGTCAGGCCGACTCCTCTGCCGTCACTGCGCGGCGTGTTTGAGGTCCATCTCCCACCACAAGAAGTTCGAGGTCTGGCTGAGGATCTGGCCGCGGAACTGGACGTAGGGCACATGCCCCGCGCCCGGCCACGTCTCGAGAAACACGTCGAGGTGAGCGGCAGTCGCGAGATTCACCGTGTTCACGGCCCACTGGTAGGGAACGAGCGGATCCGCGGTGCCGTGGAACAGCAGCGCGGGCGCGTCACCTGCGCTGATGTTGCTGAGCAGATTCGCGCCCGACAGGGACACGGCCGCGCGCACTGCGCTCGCCGGGTTCTCGCTCGTGGCGTAGCCGACGTTCAGCGCGGTGATCGCGCCGGCCGACGAGCCGCCGATGGCGATGCGCGTCGGGTCGATGCCGTAGGTCGCCGCGTTCGTGCGGAGGAAGCGCACTGCGGTCTGCGCATCCTGCATCGCTTCTTGAATCGCGGAGATGCACGTTTGGGTCACGGTCGCCGCGGAACACCCGCCCGGCTCGAGGCGGTAGTTGATCGACGCGTTGACGTATCCCTCCTTGGCGAAGGTGTTCGACTCGTCGACGAGCTCACCTGACGTCTTGTCGCCGCCGCTGAACGAGCCGCCGTGCACCCACACGATGGCGGGGCGGCTGGTGATCGTGTCGCTCGACGGCGGTTGGTAGATGTCGAGCTGCAGCGTGACCGTCTGGTTCGACAAGTTGGTGGCGGTGCCGTACGTGATGTCGGCGGTCTTGACCACACTCGTGAAGATCGGGTCGCGGTAACGAAGTGGGGCCGCTCCGGGCGGCGTGATCCCCGGGAAATCGCACCCCGCTCCGACAACGGCGAGCACGGCGACAACAAGAAACAAACGGCTTCGACGCATCACAAAATGCTACCGACCGCCCCGTCGAGGTGCACGTCTCCGGTCTGCGCGCGCCCCTAATGGGTGCTTTTTCGGCATTATTCGAGCCCAGCCTTGGTCAACGATCATGGGGCCACGGACAGGTAGATTGCGGCCGTCGATGCTCGAGGTTTTCCTGTTCGCCCGTGTCATGGAGCTGGGGGAGACGAGCGTGTCCGAAGCGTGCCGGGTGGTCGGACTGACGCCCCGACCCGCGCCCGAGAAGACCTAGGCGCGTGTCCGCCGACGAAGAAGTGCTCACGAATCGGTTGCGTCGCCTTTGGCGGAGAGTTACCACGCAGCCGTCGCCTCGGTTCGCGGCGTTGGTCGGCTCGACCGCGGCGCTGCTCGTCGCTGTGGTGATCCTGATTCCCTGGCTGGTCAGTCCGAGCAGTGACAAAGTGCTCGGCCTGACCGATCCGAATCCCGGATCGGAATGGCAACGATATGTCTCGACGTTCGCGAAGACACTCGACGAGGAGTGCGCCAACCATCCCGGGACGCAGTTCGTCGTTTCCGACAGTGACGCAGCGTTTCCCGATCTGCTGGCGAAGCACGAGGTGCCCGTCTGTCGAATCGTCAGACCGACGGGTGCGACCCCGATGTCGGCCGAGGCGGTGGCGTCCGGCATCTTCATCGACGAGCGGGAGAACAACCAGCCATTCTCCATTCCGCACGCGCTCACGTTGACCGAGGCCGACAGCGGCGAATCGGGTATCTCGTTCTCGAAATCACAGGCCTTGCACTGCACGCTCCTCCGCGCTTACGTGAGTACGGCTGCGCACTTCGGGTTCGGGGAATATCGATGCACAGTCAAATAGCGCGCGAGCGAAGCACTCCGAGAACGGGCGTCGTGGGCCTCGTCGTGGTGATCCCACCGGCCATCGCTCTCCTGCTGCACATCCGTTTCGGTCTCGGTTATCCGTTGCCGACGAATGACGAGGCTCGATTCCTCGTCCCGGCCTGGGCGCTCGCGCACAAGCACAGTTTCAACGTTCCGTTGGCCAATGCGCCTCACGGCATCTTTTGGGTCCCGCACGGTTTCTATGTGATCCACGCGCTGCTGGGCTTTCCTTTTTCCTGGACGCTGACTCACGCGAGGTGGGTGAGTTTCGTCGCCGTGCAAGTCTTCTAC
>DATCCI010000351.1:0-7218 GCA_036511415.1 Acidimicrobiia bacterium | reverse complement strand
CCTGCCGATGCCGCGCATGACCAACACCTTCGTGCTCGAAGGTGCAACCGATCCCGACGACATCGTTCGCAGCGTCGACTTCGGGATCTACTGCGTGCAGCTCGGTGGCGGTCAGGTCGACCCGGCCACGGGTGACTTCGTGTTCGGGGTAACCGAGGCGTACCTCATCGAGAAGGGGGAGATCACGCGACCGATCCGTGCCGCGCAGCTGATCGGCAACGGGCCCGACGTGCTGCGGATGGTCGACGCGGTCGGCAACGACTTCGCGACCTGGACCGGTATGTGCGGCAAGCAGGGTCAGAGCGTTCCGGTGTCGTCGGGGCAACCGACGGTGCTCGTGCGCGAGATGACCGTCGGCGGTACCGCGGCGTGAGCGGAGGCGACCTGCTCGACATCGCGCGAAACGTCGCGCGGACTGCACGCGACGGCGAACAGGTCGAGGCCTATGTCGTGCGCACGCGTGACACCGACGTCGAGGTGTTCGACGGCGAGGTCGAGTCGCTCACCACTGCCAGCGTCGAGGGAGTCGGGATCCGTGTCATCGTCGGGAAGCGTCAGGGGCTCGCGTGGGCTGGTTCGCTCGCGGCCGACGTCATCGACGAGACCCTGCAGGAGGCCCGCGACAACGCCGGCTTCGGGGAGCCCGACGAGTCGTACGGGCTCGCGTCGCCCGCCGACGTCGACGGCAACTCGCCCCCCGCGCTCGATCTGTGGCGTGAGGAACTCGTATCGGTGCCGACCGAAGAGAAGGTCCGCATCGCCCTCGACCTGGAGCGCGCGACGAAGGCGGCCGACACCCGCATCCGCAACGTCGAGTCCGCGAGCTACGGCGACGCGCTCGCGCAAGCCGCGCTCGCGAACTCGCTGGGCGTCGAAGCGCACACGCGCCGCACGACGTGTTCCGCCTCGGCCGTGGCGCTCGCCGACGACGGCTCGGGCACGCAATCGGGCTACGGATTCGTGGCCGGTCGTGCGCCTTCCGACCTCGATCTCGATTCGATCCCGCGTGATGCCGCGACGCGCGCATGCCGGTTGCTCGGCGCCAAGCCCGTACCCGGCCGGCGCATTCCGGTGATCCTCGACCCGCTCGTGACCCGATCGGTGCTCGGCGTCCTTGCGAGCGCCTTCAACGGTGAGGCGATGCTGAAGGGCCGCTCACTGTTCGCCGGTCGGGTCGGGGAACTGATCGGCGCGCCGATCGTTTCGTTGACTGACGACCCCACCGACGCTCGCGCGCTCGGCGCCGCACAGTTCGACGGCGACGGCATTCCGACCCGTCGCAACGCCCTCGTCCTCGATGGTGTGATGCAGGGCTTCTTGCACAACGTATACACCGGCCGGCGATCGGGCGCGGGGACGACCGCGAGCGCGACGCGCGGGATCGGGTCGACGCCCGGCGTCGGCGTGCGCGCGCTCCGGCTCGAACCCGGCGTCAAGTCGCCCGAGGAGATCATGCGCGGCGCGGGTGAGGCCCTCTACGTGCAGTCGGTGAGCGGTCTGCACTCGGGGACGAACCCGATCAGCGGTGACTTCTCGGTGGGAGCAGAGGGTCTGATGGTTCGCGACGGCGCGTTCGCGGAGCCGGTGCGCGAGATCACCGTTGCGTCCACGCTCCAACGCATGCTGCTCGACATCGCGGAAGTCGGCAGCGATCTCACGTTCCTGCCCGGCTCGGTCGCGGGGATGACGGTGCTCGTCGGCGAGATGACGATGAGCGGCGCGTAGGCGAGCTCAGCGCGTCGTGGTGCCGCGCCGGACGAGGATCAACTCCAGCTCCGCGAGCGCCACCTCGGGGTCGACGACGTGCACGGCCTCCATGCCGACCTCGCGGGCGGCGGCCACGTTCTCGGCATTGTCGTCGAGGAACACCGCTTCGCCGGGCGCGATGCTCATGCGCGTACACGTGAGCTCGTAGATCTCGCGATCGGGTTTGCGCATACCGACGTGGGACGAGTCGACGACCTCGTCGCAGAGCTCTTCGATCGGGAACATCGCGCGCCAGTTGTCGCCGAACTCCTTGACGTTGTTCGTGAGCAGACCGATGCGTAGCCCGCGGGCCTTCAGCTCGCGCATCTTGTGCACCACGGTCCAGTGCACGCCGGGCGCGGTCCGGCGCCAGAAACGGCCGTACGCTTCCATGTCGATCGGTTGCCCGATGACGCGCGGTGCCTTCTCGACCATGCGCTCGAAGTACGTCGCGATGTCGAGGTGGCCCTTCTCGAGTAGGTGCCAATCGGGCTCGTCCTCGACCTCGCCCGCGTTCTCCGCCGCGTCGGGATCGGCGGCGACCGCGTCGGCGACGGCGCGACCTTCGACGCCGATGTACGAGGTGTCGCCGAAGAGCAGGCGCAGCAGCGATCCCTTCGGGTAGCCCTCCGCTTCCTCGAACGCGCCGATTCCCACGAACAAAGGACTCGAGATCACGCCGCCGAAGTCGAAGATGACCGTGCTGATCGTCACCCGCAGCAAGCTATCGGCAGCAGGCGGCCTCGACGGGTGCGAGCGCGAGCGACACCGTACCGATGGACGCCGCGTACGCGACCGAGCGGGACTCGGTCTCGGTGACCAGCAGCGTCACCCCGGAGCCGGTGCCGTCGGCGGACGCGCCATCGCCGCCGCTTTGGTCGGAGCCGGCGACCGCCAGGACCAGAGCGCCCCGGGCGACGAGCGTCGCCTCCCCGGGCGATCCCGAACCGGTCGCGAGGGAGGGGTCATATGTCGCGAGCACGTCGACGACCGACCCGACCGGGGGCTGGAACCCGTCCTTGACGATTACGTGCACGGCGCGCCGGCCCACGGGCACGATGCCGTTGACGCCCGGCCCCGCGATCCCGGCGCGGTCGCCCGCGACGAGGTGGCGCGCCCCGACGACGTCGTCTCGGAGCATTGCAACCGCGACGACGCGCCCGACGGCCTGGCCGGGGTCGTGCAGTGCGTCGGGGGAGACCGTCGTCGACGGCCGCCGCACCGTGCGGACATCGCCCGACCCGACGGTCGTGCCGAGCGGCAGATCGCGTGCGGCGAGGACGACGGGCACGTCGGCACCGAGACTGTGCGCGCGCCGGTGCAGCGATCCGAGATCGCCGGCGACCACACGCACGGTCGCCAGCATCACCACGACCGCGGCGGCCCAAGCCAGAAGTACACGAGGCGAACGGCGCATCCGGTTCCCCTTCCGAGACGTGTCCGGATCGCGATCACGATGAGGTGAAGGACGCGATGCGAACGGCGCGACCGAGGGGGAAACGCGGGGAAGTCGGGTGAGGTTAGCGACGGATGGCCGGGTTCCCAAGCAAGCGGAGAAATCGGGAATGCCGGACCCCGCCCGGAGGTTGCAGGGATCGGCCTTCCCCCCGGCCCCGGCGCCCCTGCGGCGCCGACCGAGGCCCCTGGCCTGCCGGTTCTCACCCGCCCGGACGGGCGGGTCGGGGGTGCTCGCACAACTCCTTCGCCTCGGGCCTTTGCTTTGGGGTTGCGGCCAGGCCACGTCAGCGTTCGAACGCGTGCAACGGGCCGACCGCGTCGGCGCATCCGCAACCGCTCGGCTCCGCCGGGAGCTGCGGCAGCAGGTCGTGCAGCAACGCGCGCACGCGGTGCAGATTCTGCTCGAAGAACCCGAACACCTGCTCTTGGGAGACCGGCGGCACACCGGCATCGTGCTCGATTCCAGTGTCGTAGTCGGTGACGAGCGCGATGCCCGCGTAGTGCATGCCGAGCTCGCGGGCCAGGTACGCCTCGGGGTATTGCGTCATGTTGACGATGTGCCAACCCTGATCGCGATACCACCGAGACTCGGCGCGCGTCGAAAAGCGCGGACCGGGGACCACCACGACCGTCCCCGTGCCGTGCATCCTCACTCCGACGCGTTCGCCGGCCCGCAGCGCATGGGCTCCGACGACCGCGCAGTACGGGTCGGCGTACGAGACGTGGTGCGCGTCCCCCGCGTCGTAGAAGGTATCGGCGCGACCCCACGTGCGGTCGACGAGTTGGTCGAGGACAACGAAGTCGCCCGGGTGAATGTCGGGTGACAGCGAACCCGCGGCGCACGGTCCGATCACTTGGCGCACACCGAGCATCCGCATCGCCCAGAGATTGGCGCGGGTGGGTACGCGCGCCGGCGCGTACTCGTGGTCGCGCCCGTGCCGCGGGATGAACGCGACGCGCTTGCCGCCGACCTCCGCGATCGTCACCGGAGCACTGGGCTCGCCGAACGGCGTGTCGAGGGTGACCTCTTCGACGTCATCGCCGAAGGTGTAGAACCCCGACCCGCCGAGGACACCGATCTCTGCGTGCATGCGTCCCGACTCGCCGGGGGCTACGCGCTCTTGGCCTCGGAGCCGCTCGACGAGCTCGACGACGATTCGGTCGACGGCTTCGACGGCTTCGACGAGCCTGAGCCCGAATCCGACGATTTGGAGTCGGAGGACGACGAGTCGGAGCCCGACGACGACTCCGAGCTCGACGACGCCGACTCCTTCGTCCGCTCCTTGGACGTCCCCTTCGAGGGACTCGCACGGTTGTCGGTCTTGTAGAAACCCGAACCCTTGAGGACGATGCCGGCGGCCGAGAGCACCTTGGTCAACTTGCCACCGCAGTCCGAGTGCTTGGTGAGCGGCGCGTCGGCGAACGACTGGAACGCCTCCAGCTGCTCGCCGCACTTTGCGCAGCGGTACACGTATGTCGGCATGGACGCTCCGTCTGACGGTCGTCGGGGATTGGCACTCGACGCCTACGAGTGCCAATCGTACCGCGCCGCCGACGCGGCCAGTTCTGGAACTTCATGGGTCGACTCCACGCTCCGCTCCCCTCCGGTCGCTGCGCTGTCGTCTCCCGGTTGGTACAGAATGAGTGGGCATGGTTGCCGACGCAGTCCTCGTCCCCGTGGCCTGGTTGCTCGGGACGTTCCCCAGCGCGCAACTCGTCGCGCGTGCCCACGGCCGGGACGTCCTCCGGGAAGGCTCGGGCAACCCCGGCGCCTCCAACGTGCACCGGCTGCTGGGTTGGCGCGCCGGCGCGCTCGTCCTGCTCCTCGACTTCGTCAAGGGCGCGCTTGCCGCGGGCGCCGGCCTGGCGGTCGGCGGCCGGGCGGGCGCCTGCATCCTGGGCGTGGCGGCCGTCGTCGGGCACACCTACCCGCTCTATCGCAAGGGCGGCAAGGGCGTCGCCGCCGCCGGGGGCGCGCTCGTAGTCCTGTACCCGTTCATCGTCATCGGCCTCGGCCTGAGCTGGTTCATCGTCGCCCGCGTCCTCCACAAGGCGTCCCTGGCATCGCTCTTGGCGACCATCCTTTTCCCGGTCGCGGTGCTCGTCGCCGGCTACGCCCGCTGGGAGGTCGGCGTCGTCGGTGGTCTCGCACTGCTGGTCGTGCTCCGCCACTCGGCGAACATCCGCCGGCTGCTGCGCCGCGAAGAGAACGACCTCGGCGTTCGCCGCGGCGCTTGAGGAGACGCGATGACACGGGTGCGCAAGGCGGTCATCCCCGCGGCCGGGCTGGGTACGCGGTTCCTCCCGGCTACGAAGAGCTCGCCCAAGGAGATGTTGCCCGTCGTCGACAAGCCCGCGATCCAGTACGTCGTGGAAGAGGCCGTGCGAGCCGGGCTCACCGACATCCTGATCATCACCGGTCGGAACAAGCGTGCGATCGAGGATCACTTCGACCGCAACTTCGAGCTCGAGCACTTCCTCGAGAACAGCGGAAAGCACGATCAGTTGAAGGAGGTGCAGTTCGCGTCGGATCTCGCCGACATCCATTACGTTCGTCAGCGCGATCCATTGGGTCTCGGTCACGCGGTGTCGGTCGCGCGCCATCATGTCGGCAACGAGCCGTTCGCGGTGCTCTTGGCCGACGACCTCATGGTCGACGACGGCGCGTTGCTGCGTTCGATGCTCGACGTGCACGAACGCCAGGGCCGGTCGTGCGTTGCGTTCTCGGAGGTCTTGCCCGAGGAGATCTCGTCGTACGGTTGCATCGATCCGATGCCGAGCACGTCGCCGAACGCGCGCGATCTGGCCGACGGTGTCGTCGAGATCCGCCGGGTCGTCGAGAAGCCCGCCCGCGACGAGGCACCGTCGAACCTGGCAATCATCGGCCGGTACGTGTTCACGCCGGAGATCTTCACGATGCTCGACCTCATCGTGCCGGGACGCGGCGGCGAGTTGCAGCTCACGGACGCGATCGCGTTGTTGCTCGAACACGAGAGCGTGTTCGGATGCAAGTGTCGAGGTGGTCGGTACGACGTCGGACAGAAGATCGACTTCCTGCGTGCGAACGTCGAGCTCGCGCTCGACCGCGCCGACCTCGGGCCGGCGTTCGGCGAGTGGCTGCGCGAGTACGTCGCCGACCGTTGGCCCGTGTGATGCGGCAGTTCGGATGATCCCGCTCGCGGAAGCGCAGTCCAAGATCCTCGACGCAGTGACGGCGTTGGCGCCGCGTCCGTTCGAACGAAGCATCGCCCGCGGCCTGGTTCTCGCCGAGGACATCGTCGCGAGCGAACCGGTTCCCCCGTTCGCGAACACGGGCATGGATGGCTACGCGGTTCGGGCCGCAGACACGCCGGGATCGCTTCGGGTGATCGGTGAGCTGCCGGCCGGGCGCGCGCCGACGATCTCGGTCGGACCGGGCGAAGCCATTCGCATCATGACGGGTGCGCCGATGCCCGAAGGCGCCGACGCGGTGGTGATGATCGAGCGAACGCATCTCGCCCGCGACGACGGCGACGGTGACGACGTGGTCGTCGAGGTGGCGCAGCCCGGCGACCACGTGCGATCGGCCGGCGGTGACGTCGAGGCCGGCGCGCTCGTCTTCCGCCGCGGCACGCGGTTGACGCCCGCGCACTTGGGTGTTCTCGCGAGCCTCGATGTGCACGAGGTGTCATGTCGCCCGCGACCGCGCGTCGCGGTTGTCTCGACGGGCGACGAGCTGGTTGCGTCGGGCGCGCTCGCCCCTGGCCGCATCCGCGACTCCAACCGGCCGATGCTTCTCGCGCTGGTCGAAGAGCTGGGCTGCGAAGCGATCGACGGTGGGATGGTGCGGGACGACGAGCGCGCGATCACGGCTGCTGTCGAACACGCGGCCGACACGTGCGACGTCCTGCTGACGAGCGGCGCAGTGTCGGTCGGCGACTACGACTACGTGAAGCTGGTCTTGGAGCGGGTGGCGAAGGAGCGCGGGGGGTGGTCGTTGTGGGCCCAGGTCGCGATCAAACCGGCCAAGCCGCT
>DATCCI010000350.1:0-2083 GCA_036511415.1 Acidimicrobiia bacterium | reverse complement strand
GTGCAGGCCACCGACAAGGACGGCAACGACGTCACCGACAAGGACGGCAACCCGGTGTACGAGAAGAACAAGGACGGCACCTACGTCTGCGATCCCGGCACGGTGCCGCAACGCGTCCTCGCGTACCGCGCCGAGAACGGGCTGGCCGCGACCGTGAAGGTTCCGGTCGACGCGGTGACCGCGTCGTTCTCGGGTCTCGACCCCGACATCAGCGTGGCGAACGCGCGGCTGCAAGCCCCCCGTGTGGCCCGCGTTCGTCACATAACGGTCGCTCAGGTGCTCGCCCTGGTCTCGAAGCACACCGATGGTCGCGGACTCGGGTTCATGGGCGAGCCCGGCGTCAACGTCCTCGAGCTCAACCTGGCACTCGATGGCCGGCCGACCCGGTGACGAGGTCGTCGTCGAACTCGGGGCTCGGCACGAAGCGGACGCCCATGCCCGGCTCGGTGAGGAAGTACCGCGGACGGGCGGGGTCGGGCTCGAACTTCTGGCGGAGTTGCGCCATGAACTGGCGCAAGTAGTTCGTCTGGTTGACGTAGCTCGGACCCCACACCTCCTCCAACAGCTTGCGCTGGCTCACGAGGCGGTCGGGGTTGCGCACGAGGATCTCGACGAGGTGCCACTGCGTAGGTGTGAGGCGGATCTCGTCCCCGGCCGCGTTCGCCGCCCGCTTCATTCCGAGATCGATGCGGAACGCGTCGGTCTCGACGACCGGCAACAGCTCGTCGCCCGGCTTCGCTCGCCGGAGCGCCGCCCGCAGACGCGCGAGCAACTCGCGCATGCTGAACGGCTTGGTCACGTAGTCGTCGGCGCCGGCGTCGAACGCCAGGATCTTCATCGACTCCTGGTCGCGAGCCGACAGCACGATGATCGGAATGGACGTCCAGCCGCGCAACCCGTGCACCACCTCGATACCGTCGATGCCGGGAAGCCCGAGATCCACGATGGCCGCGTCGTGCGCGCTCGTGGCCGCGCGCGACAGCGCGGCCTCACCGCTCTCGACGAGATCGACCTCGTAGCCACGGGCGCGCAGGTGCGCGCCGAGGGCACGGAGCATCGGACGCTCGTCGTCGACTACCAGGATGCAACTCATGACTCACGCTCCAGTACCGGCAGTGCGATAGGAAGGCTGAGCACCATCGTGATGCCACCGCCCGGTGTGTCCTCCACCAAGATGTCGCCGCGCACTGCTTCGACGAATCCCTTCGAGACGGCCAATCCCAACCCGACTCCCGTGGTCGTGTCGGTATCGCCCAGGCGCTGGAACGGTTGGAACAACCGATCCCGCTGGACGAGAGGTATCCCGCAGCCGCGGTCGACGATCCGGAGATCCATGCGCCCGCCGACCGCACCGGCTTCAATGCGTACCGGCCGGTCACCGGTCGAGTGCCGTACGGCGTTGTCGACGATGTTCGCGACCGCTCGCTCGACCAGCGCCGCGTCGACCTCGAGGCGCGGCAGCCCTTCGGGTACCTCGACGACGACGTTTCGGGCACGGTCTCCGAGGCTCGCGAGCGCGGCCGGCACGATCTCGTCCAGCCCGACCGTTCGCGTGTCGAGATGGAGCACGCCCGCTTGCAACCGGCTCATGTCGAGCAGGTTCTCGACGAGGGCGTGGAGCCGGTCGGCCTCCGAGTCGATGGCGGCCATGAACTCGTGCGTATCGGCGTACGACCACGTCACGTCCGGCTCCAGCCAACCGCTCGCCTGCGCCTTGATCGACGCGAGCGGCGTGCGCAGGTCGTGGCTCACCGCCGCGAGCAACGCGTTCCGCAGGTCGTTGGTACGCGAGAGATCTCCCGCCGCATCGGCTTCCACCTCGAGGCGATGTATCGCGGTGACCGCTTCGAGGTACGAAACCAGGGTCGCAACGAGTCGGTGCGCGTCCACCGGGAGGGCGGGGCCGGTCATCACGAGCACGTGGCCGTCGCGCAGGTCGTAACGCTCACCTTCGCCGGGATGGGTGATCCCGGGGTCGCCGGTGCTCGCCTCGACGACCCACTCGTCGTTGTGCGGCCACAGCAGCGCGACCGCGCTGCGGTCGAGCGCCCTGTGGATCTCCTCCACCACTGCCTGCGGCGGG
>DATCCI010000349.1:0-14638 GCA_036511415.1 Acidimicrobiia bacterium | reverse complement strand
ACTCATCTCGGCACACTCATCTCTGCACATTCATCTCGGCGAACTCATCTCGGTGAGCGCAGCCCCCAGGGACTCCACGACATAGTCGGCATCACTCTCGCTGAGCGATGGATACAAGGGTAGGCATATGTGGCGCGCGCCGATGAACTCCGCGCCGGGGAGTGCTCGATCGGCGAATGCCTCGAAGACGGGTTGGCGGTGCAGGGGTGTGTCGTAGACCTCGCCCGAGAGCCCGATGTCGAACCGGTCGCGCATCGTTTGTTTCAGCACGGAGCGATCGATGCCTTCCGGCAGGAACGCGATGTACTTGTAGTAGTTGCAGTGGGCGTCGGCGGGGATCCGCAGCGGTCGTAGCCCGAGGTCGTCGGCCGCGGCGTCGTAGCGCTTGGCGAGCGACTGACGGGCCGCGATGAATTCGTCGAGTCGGGCGAGCTGCGACTGAACGATGGCGGCATGCGGCTCGCTCATACGCCAGTTCGCGCCCAACCGCGTGTGGAAATTGGCGAGGAACGATCCCTTGCCCTGGTCTCGATACGTATGCGCAGCTTCGACGATCGCTTCGTCGTCGGTCACGATGATGCCGCCCTCGCCTCCCGCGATGACCTTCGTCGGGTAGAACGAGAACGCGCCCGCGATGCCGAAGGTTCCGGCGCTCCGTCCGCCGAGTGTGCTGCCGTGCGCGTGGGCAGCGTCCTCGACGAGGTGCACGCCCCGGTCGTGGCACAGCTCGGCGAGCGCCGGGAGTGCGGGGCTGATGAGGCCGCCGATGTGCACCGCGATCACCGCCGCGGTCTCGGGTCGGAGCCGGGCCCTGACATCGGCGAGATCGAATGCCATCGTCTCGGGATCGCAATCGACGAAGACCACGCGTGCCCCGGCGTGGACGGCGGCCGCGGCCGTCGCGAAGAACGTGTTTGCGGGAACGATCACCTCTCGGCCCTCGACGTCGAGGGAACGGAGGATGATCTCCAGCGCGCCGGTGCCCGAGCTCACCGCGACGGCATGCTGCGCGGCGTGCCGCTTGGCGAACGCGGCTTCGAGCTCTCGGCCGATCGGCCCCAGCGTGAGCTGGCCGCTGATCAGGGCTTCGTCGATACGGGCGAGGATCTCGGCGCGGTCTTCGGCCGGGAAGCACACCCGGGCAGGAGGCACGCGCATGAACGGGGAATCTATCGAAGCAACGCTCCTCTGGCTCGTATATGACGGCGCCTGCATACAACCTTGACCTACTTTGACCCATCTCCAGCGCGCCGCTCTTCCGGAACTGATCTTGCGGAGCGGCATTGCGGCTTTCCGGCCCCAGACCCCGAACACGTCGAACACCGACCCCGATCACTGACCTCGAACGATGACCTCGACTCGCCATGTCGTTCTCGTGGGCCTCATGGCCTCGGGCAAGACCACCGTCGGACGAGCCCTCGCGGCGCGGCTCGGCCGTCCATTCGTCGACAACGACGTCGTGCTGGAGCGGCGAACCGGCCACTCGGCGCGTGAGATCGCCGCAGCCGACGGCGCCGTTGCGCTGCACCTGCGTGAAGCCGAGGCACTGATCGACGCCCTCGCGCAACCTGTACCGGGAGTCGTCGCGGCCGCGGCCGCCGCCCCCCTCGAGCCGCGCGCGGTCGCCGCGATGCGATTCCACGACGTGGTGTACCTGCGGGCCGCGCCCGAGGTTCTTGCCGCCCGAGTCGCGAGAAGCTCCGACGACGGCCACCGCCCCTTCGTCGCCGGCGACGCCGAGCCCGTGCTCACGGCTCAATTCGCGGCCCAATTCGCGGTGCGCGACGAGCGTTACCGCGCGCTGGCGACGCTGGTCGTCGACGCCGACGTCGACGACACGGACGCGATCGTCGACGAGATCACGTCGGCGCTTGCACGATGAGCGCCTCGAACGTGGAGCGGGTCGCGAAACCGATGGCTTCGTAGACGCGAATTGCGGTGTGGTTCTCTGCGAGCACGTGCAGGATCGGTGTCTCGGCGCGCTGCTCGATGCCGGAAGCCACTGCACGAATGAGCCGCGTCGCGAGCCCGAGCTTGCGCACCGCGGCGTCGGTGCACACCGCGCTCAGCTCGGTGTAGCCCGCCGGGTGCACGCGCTCACCCGTCATCGCCACGATCCGGTCACCCGACTCCGACCGGTGGCCCAGGTATGTGCCGAGCTCCACCGTGCGTTCCCGGAACGGACCCGGACGCGTGCGCCCGACGAGTGCGAGCATCTCCGCGACGTCGCTCGGGCCGAGCCTCACGAAGGTGTCGTCGGGTTCGCCGATCGTCTCCGTCGCGACCATCTGGAGCGAGCTCATGCTCAGCGCCACCTTCCAATCGCCCGGTACCTCCACCGCCGCGGGCCGGAACAGCAGCGCGGCTCCGCCCGGCCCGACGAGCTGCGCCAGGGCGTTCCAGGCTTCGGGGCCGACCTCGTCCGGGAGAGCGGCGAACGTCGCTACGTCGCTCTGATAGCGCAACGCGAGACCGCTGCCCTCCGAGAACTCGGCTTGCCGGCCGGTCAACGCGTGCCAAACGGGGTTGTCGAGCGCCTCCACGTCCGCGATGGTGTCATGGTGACGCTCACCGAACCCGCGATTTCCGATCACGTCGCCCGTATCGACATCGACGGCTACACGATCGTCGAGGGCGCGATCGAGCCGGAGCTGGTCGTGGAGCTGAGGGACGCGATCCGGCGGCTCGAACGCGAATTGCACGTCGAGCCCCGCGGCACCGCCGCCGAGGGGCACGCGACCCGGCGCATGTACAACCTGCTGGCAAAGGACGCGGTGTTCCAGGCGATGCCGTTGCACGCGAGCGTGTTGCCGATCGTCGAACGCCTCCTCGATCGCGGTTGCCTGCTCTCGGGGATGACCGCGATCGACATCGGTCCGGGGGAAGACGAGCAACCCATGCACGGCGACGACATCGTGATGTCGCGCCACCTACAGCGTCCGCACGCGCCGATGATGGTCACGAGCATGTGGGCGCTCGACGACTTCACCGCCGCCAACGGCGGGACGCGCTTCGTTCCCGGCTCACATCTCTACCCGACGACGCCGGACGAGCCGGGCGCGCTCGACGGCGTCGACGTGCGCGCGCTCGAGATGGTGGCCGGCTCGGTCATGATCTTCCACGGATCGCTCTGGCACGGCGGCGGCGCGAACACGACGACCGGCGAGTGGCGGTGCGGAGTGAACGTGCAGTATTGCCCGGGGTTCGTGCGCCAGCAGCAGAACCCGTACCTCGGTATCCCCCGAGAGGTCGCGGCGACGTTCTCCGACCGCCTCCTCGAGTTGCTCGGTTTCCGCCTCTACAAGGGCATCATGGGTCACGTCGACGGCGCGAGCCCGGGCGAGGTCGTGTTCGGCGAGCGCCTCGCGGAGGTTGCGTACCGCGACAGCGAGCGCCGAGGCACGCGGCCGATGACCGGCGACCTCGATCGCTGAGGGCTACCGCAAGGTTACGGGCGCGCAGTCGGAGCCGCCGTCGGGGGCGGGCCGGTGCCGCACCGCCCGTTCCGGGACGATCTGCACGATCGAACCCTCGACGGACGCCCGGCCGTCGACGATGAGCGAATAGTCGCCGGGCCGCGCCGGCGGCCACAGCAACGACACGTTCGGCCGCGCCCGCGCGTTCGCACAGCTGCGATTCCCCGCGTCACACGCGATCGAGTCCGCACCGATACGCGGCGTGATCGCGACGGCGTGCGCACTCGCGTCGTCGGACACGGTGAGGAGGTACGCGAAGGGCGTCTGCCGGGCCGCGACCTCGCCCAACTCGCCCAGCTCGACGCGGATGCTCATCGGCTCGACCTCCTCGAGAATTCGCGGGGCTGGTAGTAGCCGGGCTGTGTGTCGCGCCGGCCCCGCTTCGACGAGTACCGCCACTGGGCCGAGATCCGGCCCCGTACGGCGCGTCGGGTCTTCGGTACTCCGTGGAGCCAGTCGGCTTGGAAGCGCCCGCCGAAAACCATCAGGTCGCCGCCGGCGGGGGAGAGGTCGCGAGCCGTGGACGAGTCGCGCGTGTTGCGCGGTCGGACGAGAAAGGGCCGCGATGATCCGAGCGTCAGGATCGCGACGACGGTGTCGTCGAGCCAGCGCATCTCTCGGTCGCGATGCATCGCGACGCTGTCGCGCGAGTCGCGGTAGTAGGCGAAGCCGAAACCGTCGAACCGCGCGCCGTATCGCGCCGTGATCGCCTTCTGCGCGTCGGCGAGCACGGGGTGGCCCGGCTCGGCGATCGAGCCGCCTGCGCCCAAGCGCGGCTCGTCGATCCAACGCTCGTACCGCCACACGCGTCCCTGCGTCCACGAGACGGTCGACACGAGGTGGTCGTAAACGTCGTCGGCGCCGAGCAGCCAGCCCCGCGCGATGTCGATCCACGACGTGGCGTCGAGCTGCATGCGCTCGAACGGAACGTCAGGGTCGATCGCGGGCGCGCCGTCCATCGGCAAGAAGCGTAGCGACGAGCGCGGCGCGCGTATCCCCCCGGCGGCTGCTCCCGGGCGGGTGGCCTCAGCGCGTCGCGGCGTAGCAGGCGTTGATCAGCTCGTAGCTCCGGACGTCGCCGGCGAGCCCCATGTCCATGCGGTTCATCACGTATCCGAACGCGAGCTCGGCGTCGGGATCGGCCCAGCCGACCGATCCGCCCGCGCCGAAGTGGCCGAAGGAACGCGGGCCGCCGAGCTCGATGAACGCCGACCGCAGCATGAATCCGAGGCCGAACTGAATGTCGAGGTCGAGCAGCACCGTGTTCGGGCCGGATGTCAGCTGGGTCGTCGCGCGCCGGAGTTGTTCCTCGGTGAGGATGCGCACGCCGTCGACCGTTCCGATGCACGCGGCGTACATGCGCGCGAGGGACCGCGCGTCGCCGATGCCGTTCGCGGCCGGGATCTCGGCCGCGTGCACAGCTCGGCTGTTCCAGATCTCGGGGCCCGAGAACGCGCCGCCGGGCGCGAACAGCGCCCGACCGAGCGTCGTCTCCGGGCCCATGATCTCTTCGACGAACTTGCGGACCTCGGGATCTTCGGTGAGGAGAGGGTCGGCCAAACCGCCCACCAGCGGCGCGACACGGGGCTCCTCCGACTCCGGCAGCCCGATCCAGAAATCGAGACCGAGCGGAGCGGCGATCTCGTCGTGGAAGTAGGTGCCGACGCTCCTGCCCGTGATGCGGCGGATCACCTCACCGACGAGCCAGCCGTACGTGGTCGCGTGGTAGCCGTGCTTCGATCCGGGCTCCCAATGCGGGGTCTGCCGGGCCAACGCGTCGACGACCGGGTCCCAGGAGAGCGCCTGGGCGAGCGACATCTCACCGTCGATCCACGCGAGCCCGGCCTGGTGCGACAACAAGAACTTGACCGGGAGCTCGGACTTGCCGCCGGCGGCGAACTCCGGCCAGTAGCGCGCCACGGGGGCGTCCACGTCGAGCTTGCCCTCTTGTGCCAGCTTGTTGGCACACATTGCAGTCGCGCCCTTGGTCGTCGAGAAGACGAGTGCGAGCGTGCGCTCGTCCCACGCTCTTCCCGAGTCGACGTCGGCGATGCCTCCCCACAGGTCGACCACCTTCTTGCCGCGGTGGTACGCGCTGAACGAGGCGCCGACCTCGAGGCCCTTCGCAAAGTTCGCCTCGAACGTCTCCCGGACATTCTCGAAGCCGCTCGCGGTCGTCCCGTTGGTCTCGGTCATGGGCACCGGTCTACCAAACCGCCGAACGGCCCGGCCACTAGCGAGTGTCTCTCGGGTCACCGTGTGTCGGGACGACGAGGTCGCGATCGATCTCGGCGAGCGAGGTTGCCCCGCAGAAGGCCATCGCCCGGCGGAGGTCGTTCGTGTAGCTCGTCAACACGTCGAGCGCGCCCTGTTCGCCACCGATCGCGAGGCCCCAGAGCACCGGGCGCCCGATCAGCGTGGCCCGCGCACCGAGCGCCAGCGCGCGTAGCACGTCGGCTCCGGACCGCAAGCCGCCGTCGACGTAGATCTCCGCGGTCGCGGCGACGTCGTCGACCACGTCCGCGAGTGCAGTGGCGGTGTCGAGGCACCCATCGACGAGGCGGCCGCCGTGGTTCGACACCGCGATCGCCGACGCGCCGGCGTCGACGCAGCGGATTGCGTCGTCGCCGCGCAACACCCCCTTGACCACGACGGGCAAACCGCTCCAATCGTGGAATCGACCGAGATCGTCGAAGGTGACCGACGGATCGAAGTCGTCGACGAGCCGGGCGACGTCGTCCGGCAGCTCGATGCGCGCGTCGGCGCGAGCGGCGCGTCCGTACGGCACGGCCGCGCCGTCGACCGAGGCGACGATCGCCCGGCAGCCACACGCGCGCGCGTGCTCTGCGAGCGCGCGGGCCTTCCCGCGATCGCGGAGCATGTACATCTGCGCGAACCGGGGCGCGTCGGGTGCGGCGGCCGCGACGGCTTCGAGCGGGAACGAAGAGGCCATCGACACGATCATGATCGTGCGCGCCTCGGCGGCAGCCCGGGCAGTCGCGCGCTCGCCCTCGTCACATGCGAGCCGGTGCATCGCCGTGGGCGCGACGAGCACGGGTGATGCAACCGGTACCCCCAACACGGTCGTCTCGGTCTGCACGCGCGCGACGTCGCGGAGCACGCGCGGCCGCAACCGCAACCGGCGCCATGCTGCAAGATTCGCGGCCCGCGTGTCGCCGGAGCCCGCTCCCCGTTCGATGTAGGAGCGCGCGGAAGGTTCGAGGTGCGCGGCGGCGTCGGCTTCGAGCGTCTCGAGGTTCACGATCGCATGCTCGCGCGGTCCGCACGACCCCTTCGCGTTCTGCTCACAAACCCGGACGAGGTTCGCGGTGACGGCTTCCCCGATCCCGTGGAGACCCGATCCCATGGAATCCCAACCCCAGGAGGAATGAGATGGAAGCGACACGAGTACAAGGAACACGCAAGCCCGAACGTCGGAGAGGTGTGATGCAGATGACAGCGGTCGGCGCGATTGCCGCCGCGCTCGTCGTCGCCGGTGGCGCGACCGCCTTTGCGTCGACAGTGTCGACAGCGGCGACGGCGTCGTCGTCGAGTCCGTCGAGCGCGACGGCATCGACCTGCCTCCCGGCCGGCCACGACGACGTGTGGCCCGTTTGGACGGACGGCCGTCCCGGTCGCGACCCCGGCGTCACCGTCTGGCACGACGCGCACGGATGGCACGTGCGCGTGACCCACAACACGCTCCACGACCGCGTGTTCTCGGGTGAGATTCGCACCACCGGCGAGCTCGTCGACGTGCACGCCGTGAAGCTGGAGCGGGACGACTCCCTCGCCGTCGGAGCCGGTGGACACACGCTGTTGTTCCGGTTCAACAATCACGGTGGGTCCGACGGTTTCGACTTCGGAACCCACTGCGCGCCGTTCATCGGCCTCGGGTTCTCGTCCGACGGTCACGTCGTTCCGACTTCTCGCATCTCGATCGGGAAGACCGCGCGGCACCCCGCGGACGACCCGTTCGTGATCACGCGCCGCGCGTAGACCGCGCCCGCATCCCGCGGGTGACCCCCGCGGGATGCGGGGTGGACCCGGGTGACCGGGCACCGAGCCCGCCACCCCTACACTGGAGGTCCCCCCGAACTGGAGTTCTCATGACCGCGCGCGACGACCTGCGCAATGTGGCGATCATTGCCCACGTCGACCACGGCAAGACGACCCTCGTCGACGCGCTCCTGTGGCAGTCGGGCGCATTTCGTGCGAACCAGGACGTCAACGAGCGGGTCATGGACTCGAACGACCTGGAGCGCGAGAAGGGCATCACGATCCTGGCCAAGAACACCGCGGTGCGGTACGGCGACGTCACGCTCAACATCGTCGACACGCCCGGTCACGCCGATTTCGGCGGCGAGGTCGAGCGGGCCCTCGCGATGGTCGACGGCGTGCTCCTGCTCGTCGACGCGAGCGAGGGGCCTCTCCCGCAGACCCGCTTCGTGCTGCGCAAGACGCTCGAGGCCCGACTCCCGGTCATCCTCGTCGTCAACAAGGTCGACCGGCCCGACGCCCGGATCGCCGAGGTGCTCGACGAGGTGTACGAGCTGTTCATCGATCTCGGTGCCGACGAGCACCAGATCGAGTTCCCGATCGTCTACTCGAACGCGCGTGCCGGTTGGGCGTCGCTCGATCCCGAGGTCGAGGGCAGTGACCTCAAGCCCCTGTGCGAGCTGATCCTCGAACGCATTCCCGCACCCGAGTACGACGAGGGTCATCCCTTCCAGGCGCTCGTCACCAACCTCGACGCGTCGCCCTACCTCGGTCGCCTCGCGCTGTGCCGCGTGCGCAACGGACGCGTGCGCAAGGGTGAGCAAGTGGCGTGGTGTCGTATCGACGGAACGATCGAGCGCGTGAAGATCGTCGAGCTGTATCTCACCGACGCGCTCGATCGGGTGGCCGCCGACGATGCCGGGCCGGGCGACATCATCGCAGTCGCCGGCATCCCCGAGATCACGATCGGCGAGACGCTGGCCGACGCCGACGATCCCCGGCCGTTGCCGCCGCTCATCGTCGACGAGCCGAGCCTGTCGATGACGGTCGGCATCAACACGTCGGTGCTCGCCGGCCAGGACGGCAAGAAGCTCACGGCGCGCCAGGTCGAGAACCGGTTGCAGCAGGAGCTCGTGGGCAACGTGTCTCTCCGGGTGTTGTCGACCGAGCGACCGGACGCGTGGGAGGTGCAGGGCCGCGGCGAGCTCCAACTTGCAGTGCTCGTCGAGACGATGCGGCGCGAGGGGTTCGAGCTGACGGTCGGCAAGCCGCAGGTCGTGCTCCGTGAGATCAACGGCAAGCGTCACGAGCCGGTCGAGCTGCTCACGGTCGACGTTCCCGAGGACTACCTCGGCGTCGTGACCCAGCTCCTCGCCTTGCGCAAGGGGCGCATGGAGCAGATGGTCAATCACGGCACGGGCTGGGTGCGCATCGACTTTCGGGTCCCGGCGCGCGGCCTCATCGGGTTCCGTACCGAGTTCATGACCGAGACGCGCGGCACCGGGATGCTGCACCACGTGTTCGACGGGTGGGCGCCGTGGTTCGGTGAGCTCCGCACCCGACCGACCGGGAGCCTGGTCGCCGACCGGCGTGGTCTGACGACCGCCTACGCGCTGATGAACCTCCAAGAGCGCGGCGCGATGCTCATCGGTCCGGGTGTCGAGGTGTACGAGGGGATGATCGTCGGCGAGAACGCACGCGCCGACGAGATGGACGTGAACCCGACGAAGGAAAAGCAGCTCACGAACCACCGAGCTTCGGGCTCCGACGATCTGGTCCGGCTCGTTCCCGCCCGCTTGATGTCGTTGGAACAAGCGCTCGAGTTCATCACCGACGACGAGTGTGTCGAGGTGACGCCGAAGAACGTGCGGCTGCGCAAGGTGTTGCTGTCGGGGAACGATCGCGGCCGGCTGCGCAACTCGCTGAAGCCGCCGCGCACTTGACCTTCGGCGCGGCGCGGGCTAACGGTCGGTGCGGTCGAGCAGCCTGCGCGCCGTGGCGCCGAGGAAGAGGGCCATTGCATCGTCGTCGAGGGGCAGGGCCTGGGCCTCGGCAAGGGAACGGCGCATCGGGAACCAGGGTTCGTCACTGCCCCAGATCACGCGCCCGCGATACGTCTGGGTGCTCATGAAGGCGACGAGGTTCGGGTCCATGTACTTGGGCGCGTAAGCCGTGCACGAGACGTAGAGGTTCGACCACTTGCGCATGTAATTCATGAGCAGCTCTTCGTACGGGTGACCCATGTGCGCGACGATCACCGTCAGGTCGGGGAAGTCGATGAGCACGTCCTCGAGGAGCTCCGGGTGCTGCACGCGAGAGCGCACCCGCGGGCCGGGGATCCCAGCGTTGATGCCGACCGGCAATCCGAGCTCCTCGCACACCTGGTAGATCGGGTAGTGGCGCGCGTCGTTCGTCGGTACCTGCGAAGCGAGCGGCATGACCCGCACCATGCAGAACGCCCGGTGTTGCGCGAGCTCGCGCAAGCGCTTGACCTGACGACCGGGTCGCGACGGATCGCCCACGCCGCCGGCGACCATGAAGCGACCGGGATGCGCGTCGCAGATATCGAGCAGCTTGTCGGTGTTGCGGTCGAGACCACCGGTGAACACGCCGGTCGAGACGCCGAGCTCGTCCATGATCGCGAGCAGCGATTCGACTCCCACCGGACCTTGATTGCTGCCGAGGTAGCCGGGGATGTTCTCGTAGCCCTCCTGGGTCACGAACTGCTGGGCGGACTGCTCGGTGACGAGGTTGACCCAGATGTCGAAGATGTCCATGGCCGACCGACGCTAGCCAAGACCGCAGATCGGGCGCACGGGCTACGGTTTGCCGATGCGCGCCGCACTGCTCGAAGCGTCGGAGAAGCCTCTTGCCATCGTCGACGACATCGACATCGACGACCCGCGCGCCGGCGAGGTGCGGGTGCGTGTGTCGCACTGCGGTGTGTGCCATTCCGACCTCTCGCTCGTCGACGGCACGTTCCCGTTCGTCGCGCCCACCGTGTTGGGTCACGAGGCGGCGGGCGTCGTCGACGCAGTGGGCGCCGGGGTCACCTCGGTCGCGCCCGGCGACAAGGTCGTGCTCACACCGATCCCGGTGTGCAATGCCTGCTACTGGTGCGCCCGCGGCGAATACGGATGCTGCGTCAACGCGGTCTCGATCTCGACGGGAACGTTCACAGATGGTCATACCCCGCTGTCGCGCCAGGGGCTGCCCGTGTTGCGGGGCGTCGGTCTCGGCGGATTCGCCGAATACGTGATCACCATCGAGACCGGCGCGATCAAGGTCGCGCCCGACACACCGCTCGACGTCGCGTGCGTGATCGGATGCGCGGTTCAGACCGGCGTCGGCGCGGTCCTCAACACCGCGCGCGTTCCCGAGGGTGCGACCGTTCTCGTGGCGGGGGCGGGCGGCATCGGCGTGTCGATCGTCCAGGGCGCGCGGGTAGCGGGCGCGACGAAGATCATCGTCTCGGATCCCGTCGGCGCGCGACGCGACCAGGCCAAGTCGTTCGGCGCGACCGACGTGATCGACCCGATCGCCGACGATGTGCTCGGTGCGGTGCAGCAACTGACGGGCGGTATCGGCGTGGATTTCGCCTTCGACGCCGTCGGTGCGGGCCCGGTCATCGAATCGTGCATCTGGGCGACACGCAATGGCGGTACCACGGTGATGATCGGCGCGGGTGGCATCGACCAGACGGTCTCGCTCGCGCCGCCGGTGATGTTCACGCTCTCCGAGCGCAAGCTCATGGGTTGCCTGCTCGGCAGCTGTAACGGACGGCGCGACATCCCTCGCCTGCTCGACCTCTGGCGCGCGGGCCGGATCGATCTCGAGGGCATGATCACCGCTCGGCGTCCCCTCGCCGAGGTGAACGACGCGCTCGCCGACATGACCGCGGGCGTCGGCCTCCGCACGGTCCTCACCCTCTAGGGAGGCGTCGTGGAAGTTTCGCTGCCACCGCAACTCGAAGACTTCGTGCGCGGCCAGGCGCGCGGCGGTCAGTACGCAGACGAGCAGGAGGTCGTGCGCGATGCGCTGCGGCAGATGCGCGCGTTGGTGAAGGCGACCGAGGACCCGACAGTGGCGAAGCTCGTGCGCGACGCGATGGGCATCGCGAACCAGGCGCAACGCGACGTCGCCAACGTGTTGCAGATCGCCGACCGCGAGACCAGCGTGCTCGGCGAGATCGTCGGTCACGCGGCGTCGGTCGCGAGCACGGCGGTCGAGATCGTTCGCAAGGTGCCCGGCGCGCGCGAGCTCGACCGCGTCGTCCGGGGTCCGGTCGAGCTGCTGACGGCGACGGCCGAGCGCGGAGAGGTGCAGGCCAAGGCGATCCGCCAGAATCTCGAGGCGACGGCCAAGGCGCTCGGCTTGCTCACCGCCGTGCTCGAGCGCGTGAACAGCGCGAGCCGCAGCATGAACCACGTGATCTCTCCCGAGCCATGATCCCCTGCCGATCGTCGCGCGCCCATGACTGCGCGTGAGCTGAGCGCGGCGGACGCGGCCGCGCTGCTTCGACCGGTCGACACGCTCGCGATCCCGCTGGGTCCGGGTGCGCCGGGTGGGTTGTTGCACGCGCTCGGCGAGCGCCACGACTGGGAAGCCCTCGAGGTGTTCGGCGCGCTGCTGCTCGACTTCTACACGGTCTTCACCCAGCCCGGCGTTCGGCTCCGTAGCGGCTTCTTCGGCCCGGCCGAGCGTGCGCTGCGAGAGGCGGGCGCGAAGGTCGAGTTCATCCCGGCCGACTTCCGACGGTTCGTGACGATCGCCGAGCAGTTCGCGCCTCGCGTCATGACCACCGCGGCGGCTCCGCCCGACGAGCACGGCCTCATGAGCCTGTCGCTGCACGCCGGGGCGACGGTCGGCGAGTTGCACCGGGCCGCGCGCGACCCGGATCGCGTCGTGATCGTGGAGGTGAACGATCAGCTGCCACGCACCCTCGGGATCCCGCCGCAGTTCCCGCACGCGTTGCACGTCGACGAGGTCGACGTGATCGTGCGCAACGACGCGACGCCCTTCGTGCTCGACGACGACGTCCCGAGCGAGGTCGATCGGGCGATCGCGAGCTTCGCCCGCGGGTTCATCTCCGACGGTTGCACCTTGCAGACAGGTATCGGCGGCGTGCCATCGACGATCGTCGAGGTGCTCGCCGAGGGGCCCGGCGGCGATTTCGGCGTGCACTCGGAGATGTTCACGACCGGGCTCATGCGCCTGCATCAGGCGGGCAAGGTGACGAACGCCCGCAAGGGCGAGTTCCGGGGCTTGTCGATCTCGACGTTCGCGCTCGGCACTACCGAGCTGTACGCGTGGCTCGACGGGAACCCCGACGTGCGGTTCCTGCCGGTCGAGGTCGTGAACGCGCCCGACACGATCGCGCGCAATCACCATGTGGTGTCGATCAACGGTGCGCTCGCGGTCGACCTCTACGGCCAGGTCGTTGCCGACCGCCTGAACGGACGCCAGTTCTCGGGCATCGGCGGTCACGAGGACTTCGTGGCGCAATCGGGTCTGGAGCTCGGCGACCGGTCGCTCATCTGCTTTCCCTCGACCGCGAGCTCCGACGCAGACTCGGTGTCGAGAATCGTGACGACGTTGTCGCCGGGCACCACCGTGACGTCGCCGCGCCACCAGGTCGACGTCGTGATCACGGAGTACGGCGTCGCCGAGCTGCGCGGTCGCACCGTGCGCGAGCGCGCGCTCGCGCTGGCGGAGATCGCGCATCCCGACTTCCGCGACGGCCTGCGCGCCGCCGTCGCCGAGATGGCCTCGTGAGCGCGCGCATCGTCTCGTGACCTCGCACGGAATGAACGAGCTCTGGATCGTCCGTCACGCCGAGACGGAATGGAGCGCGGCGGGCCGCCACACCAGCTTCACCGACGTGCCTCTGACCGAGGCCGGACGCGCGGCCGCGGCCGCGCTCGCGCCGGAACTTGCCCGCCATCGGTTCGCGCTCGTGCTGACGAGTCCGAAGGTCCGCGCGCGCGACACCGCGGCGGCGGCCGGCTTTCCCGACGCGCTCGCCGACGACGACCTGTGCGAGTGGGACTACGGCGAGCTCGAGGGCCTGACGACCGCCCAGATCCACGGTCGCGGCGGCGCGTTCGACGGGTGGTCGATCTGGCGCGGCCCGGTGCCCGGTGGCGAAACCATCGCCCAGGTCGCCACGCGGGCCGCGCGCGTGCTCGAGCGGGTCGCGGCCACCGACGGCGACGTTCTGTGCTTCGGCCACGGGCACGCCTCTCGCACTCTCGTCGCGGTCGCACTGCAGCTCGACCCGCACGTGGGTGCTCGCCTCGCGCTCGATCCCGCGACGATCAGCGCCGTCGGCTCGGAGCACGGGGAGCGTGCCCTGCGCGCCTGGAACAACCGGCCCGACTGACGGGCTCCTGACGGAGACGCTTTCGCGCTCCGAGGCCCGCGCCCCGAGGCCTTGACGAACTCTTTACAAATTCGTGCCTCAAGGCTTCATGTTCGTCGCCGAACCTGAAGCCATGATCCACAAACGGTATTCGGGCGCCGGCCTCGTGGCGCTGGGCGCGCTCACGCTCACCGCGCTGACCGCCGGCTGCGGCGGATCGGCGACGAAGGCGACGCCCCTCGTCACCCCGCCGACGGCAAGCGCCCCCACGACAACCGCCAAGACCAAGCCCACGGGTTCCGGCACCACGGCGGCCGGCGCGCCCGCCTCCGGGGCATCCGGGGCGCAGACCGCCGCGGCCCAGCTCTCGCTGGCGAAGCAGGAGCTCGAGCAGGCCGGCGTCTCGTTGGCCGGCAGCGACAGCGCGATCAGCGGTTCTGACGTAAATCAGGCGAAAACCCAAGAAGGGAGCGCGCCGTGAACCGCGCGACCGCGAAGTACGTGGCGCTCGCGACGACCGCCGCCTTCGCAGTTTCCGTCGTCGGGGTATCCGCCGTCTCGGCACCCGCCGGTGCCCTCGGCGCATCGCCGCGATCCGCGGGGTCGACCGCGGCCCAATGCAAGGGCACTTCGCTCAAGCCGGTGGTGCACGACGACGCCGTGCGCCGGGAGGTGAAGCTCGCGGCCCTCGTCGCCGATTTGCGTGCTCGCCGGGATCCCTTTGCCCTCAACGGTCCCCAGATCTCGGCGCTCCAAGGCGCGAGTGCGGGTATCACTGCGCTCGACGGCCAGATCGCGAGCA
>DATCCI010000348.1:0-6095 GCA_036511415.1 Acidimicrobiia bacterium | reverse complement strand
AAGATCCCGCCGGTCACGCAGATGACGCGGTTGAGTGCCTGGGACGAGAACGAGCGGATCCGTCGCGAGGTCTCGACCAATCTGGTCGATGGTGCGATCGCCGCGGGTGCGACCGTTTTCGTGCAGGAGTCGCTCGCGTTCCTCTACGGCGAGCGCGGCGACGCGTGGCTCGACGCAGCTTCCACTCCGTGGACGCCGTCGATGTTCAGTGGCGCGATGGAGGCGGCGGAAGCGAACGTCGCCCGATTCGGCGGGCAGGGCGGGCGTGGAGTCGTATTGCGCTTCGGACGGTTTTACGCACCTGACAGCGATCAGGCGTCCGCAACGATGGACGCCGCACGGCGCGGGCTGGTGCTCGACGTCGGCGCCGCCGACAGCTACACGCCGATGATCGATGCCGACGACGCGGCTGCGGCCGTCGTGGCCGCGCTCGACGCGCCGGCCGGCACCTACGACATCGTCGACGACGAGCCGCTCACTCGCGCCGAACAGAGCGCTGCCTTGGCGGTCGCGGTCGGGAGGCGGCGGCTGTGGCGCGCACCGAGGTGGGCCGCGCCGCGGAAGGCGAGCTACCTCGCAGCGTCGCAGCGGGTGTCGAACCGGGCGTTTCGCGAGGCCACCAACTGGCGACCTTCGTCGCCGAATGTGCGCGAGGGCTACCGGAAGCTGGTACGCGCGATGGGCATCGAGCCGGCCTTGCCCGGGCGGGTGCGGCTGATGCTGTGGGTCCTCGTCGTGAGCGCGTTCGGCGTGGGTGTGCAAGCGGAGTTCTTCCCGCGATCGTTCTACGACGACTTCCCGTTCGGTCGTGGTTGGGTTGCGATGGACGGGCGTTACAACGAGCACCTCATCCGAGACGTGGGTGCGCTCAACCTCGCGTTGTTGGTGCTGACGCTCGGCGCGATCTTCGTCGGGTCGCGCGCGATCTCTCGCATCGCCGCGGTGTCCTGGCTCGTGTATTCGGCTCCGCACCTCGTGTACCACTTGCGTCATCTCACGATGTCGATGTCGGGTACCGACAAGGTGGGCATCGTGGTTTCGCTCTCGATCCCCGTCGTCGCCGCGATCGTCATGTTGTTCGATCGACCGAAGGTTTCGGCCGTGGAGATCGACGTACGCGCACCGGTGTCGCCCTCGAACCTGACGCAGGCGTCAGCCCGCCGCTAACGTCCGCCCGTGCGGACGCAGCGGAGGCGTGCCGGAGGGCACGCCGCAGCGAGGGAGCCATGGTGACCGTGCGGACGCAGCGGAGGGAGCGGAACGGGTGAAGCCCGCGCCGTTCGAGTACCACGCACCGGAGACGGTCGACGACGTGTGCGCGCTGCTCGCGGAGCACGGTGACGACGCGAAGGTGCTGGCCGGAGGCCAGAGCCTGGTTCCGCTGCTCGCGTTGCGACTGACCCGTTTCGAGCACCTCGTCGACGTGAACCGGGTCGCCGGGTTCGCAGGTTGCGCGCGCGAGAACGGGACGCTTGTGATCCGGGCGGGAACGCGCCAGCGCGTGATGGAGCGCGACCCGGCCGTCGCGACCGTCGCGCCCCTGCTCGCGCGGGCGACCCCGCTCATCGGACATTTCCAGATCCGCAATCGCGGCACCGTCGGCGGCTCGCTTGCCCACGCCGACCCGGCGTCGGAGTACCCGGCCGTCGCCGTCGCTCTCGGTGGCGATCTCGAGCTGGCGGGCCGCGGTGGCCGGCGCCGTCGCGTCGCGGCCGACGACTTCTTCGTCGGCACCTGGACGACGGTGGCCGAAGCCGACGAGCTCTTGGTGGCGGCGCGCTTCCCCGTGTGGCCGGAGCGCAGTGGCTTCGCGATCGAAGAGGTCGCGCGCCGGCACGGCGATTTCGCGCTGGCCGGGGTGGCCTGCGCGGTCACCGCCGGGCGCGCGGGCATCGCTCTGTTCGGCGTCGGCTCGACGCCGGTCCGCGCCCGAGCCGCCGAGGAGGCCGTGGTCGCGGGTGCATCGCTCGCCGATGTCGCCGACGCCGCAGTCCGGGAGCTCGACCCGCCGGCCGACGTCCACGCGTCCGCAGCGACGCGCACCCGCATCGCGCGTCATCTCGTCGAACGCGCGGTTGCGCGCGCCCAGGAGGAACTTCGTGCGTTCGGTTGAGATGAAGGTGAACGGTGAACGCAGGCGGGGCGTCGTCGAAGCGCGGGTGACGCTTGCCGACTTTCTGCGCGAGCAGTGCGCGCTGACCGGCACGCACCTCGGATGTGAGCACGGAGTGTGCGGCGCCTGCACCGTGCTCCTCGAGGGCGAGGCCGTGCGTGCCTGCCTCATGTTCGCGGTGCAGGCCGACGGCGGCGAGGTGACGACGGTCGAAGGCCTGGGCGGACCCGACGGCTCGTTGTCCACCGTCCAGGACGCGTTCCGCGCCGAGCACGGTTTGCAGTGTGGTTTCTGCACGCCCGGGTTCGTCGTGTCGGTGACGGCGTTGTTGCGCGAGAACCCGCGACCGTCGGAGGCCGAGATCCGTGAAGCGCTGTCGGGGAACCTGTGTCGCTGCACGGGCTACCAGGGGATCGTCCGTGCGGTGCAACGAGCCGCAGGGACGTTGCAATGAGCACGTCGACCGCGGGCCGGTTCGTCGGCCAGTCGGTGAAGCGGCGAGAAGACCCGCGGTTGCTCACCGGTCACGGCCGCTACGTCGACGACGTCGTGCTGCCGGGCATGCTCCACTGCGCGTTCGTGCGCAGCGACGTGGCGCGCGGCCGCATCGTGCGCGTCGACACCGACGCGGCCCGCACTCTCGACGGTGTCGTCGCGGTGCTCACCGCCCACGATCTCAATCACCACGCCGGCACCATGCAACCGACGATTATGCTGACGACCCCGGGGGCGCCGCTGCGCCCGCTCGCCGACGGCGACGTGAGATTCGTCGGGGAGCCCATCGTGCTGATCGTGGCCGAGAGCCGCTACATCGCCGAGGACGGCGCGGAGCTCGTCGAAGTCGAGATCGACGGCGAACGCGCGGTCGTCGACGTCGAGCGCGCGCTCGACGACGACGCGCCGATCGTGCATCCCGAGCTCGGCACGAACCTCGCGGCCGAGATGGCGTTCCCCGTCGCACCGGAGTTGGAAGCCCTCTTGCGGGGCGAGCGCGTGGTACGGCGCACCTTCCGTCAGCACCGGCACACACCCGTGCCGATGGAGACGCGCGGGATCGTCGTTGCCTACGAACCGGCCGCGGGCGAAGTGAACGCCTGGATGAGCACCCAGAATCCACACGAGGCAAAACACACGATCTCGCGGATGCTCGGAGTGCCGTCGCATCTCGTGCGCGTGCAGGCCCACGACGTCGGCGGTGGCTTCGGCCAGAAGTTCTTCACGCCGCGCGAGGAGTTGGTGGTCGCGCTGGCGGCTCGCCGGCTCGGCCGCACCCTGAAATGGATCGAGGACCGGCGCGAGAACCTCATCGCGTCGAACCACGCGCGGGCCGATATCGCGCATTGCACGTTCGCGCTCGAT
Source organism: Acidimicrobiia bacterium (assembly GCA_036511415.1). Classification (GTDB taxonomy): domain Bacteria; phylum Actinomycetota; class Acidimicrobiia; order IMCC26256; family PALSA-610; genus PALSA-610. The sequence continues at coordinate 2,623 of DATCCI010000348.1, read as the reverse complement.
ACCGAAGGGCGGCTGCTCGGCACCTACATCGATCACATCGAGGACGCGGGCTCGTTCCCGGTCGGCGCTACGGGTGGTGCAGGTGCCTTGGTGGGGCTGTTGTTCACGGGTCCGTACAAGTGCCCTCTGGCGTCGTTTCTGACGCGTGCGGTGTGGACCAACACGTGTGGGCGCGGCGCGTACCGCGGACCGTGGATGTTCGAGACGGTCGCGCGCGAGCAAATGGTCGACGCCGCGGCGCGCGAGATCGGCATCGACCCGCTCGAATGGCGGCGCCGCAACGTCATACCGACCGCGGAGCTGCCATACACGCTCCCGACCGGATTGCCGCTCGACATGGTCAGTCCGTCGGAGACGCTCGAACAGGCGGTCGAGATCATCGGCTACGAGGCATTCCGAGCCGAACAGCAGCGGGCATTCGCCGAGGACGGCCGGCTGCTCGGCGTCGGGCTCGGGCTCTACGTCGAGCCGAGCACGGGGATGATGGACCCGATGGGCACCGAGACCGCGGTCGTGCGCGTCGACCCGAGCGGGCAGGTGACCGTCGCGCTCGGAACCGGTTCGCACGGCCAGGGCATCGAGACGACGATGGCCCAGGTCGTGGCCGAGGAGCTCGGTATCGACTTCGACGACGTCACGGTCGTGCAGGGCGACAGCGCGGTCACCGCGTACGGGCGCGGCACCGGCGGCAGTGGTACCGCGGTGATCGCAGGGAACTCGTGCCGCAACGCGTGCGCGGTCGTGCGAGCGAAGGCGATCGCGATCGCTGCGCATCTCATGGAAGCCGCGCCGGAAGACCTCGAGATCGTCGGAGCGCAGATCGCGGTGAGAGGCACACCGACTCGATCGGTCGCGTGGAGCGAGGTCGCGCACATCGTCCACCTGGAGACTGCACGCCTTCCGGATGGCATGGAGGTCGGGCTCGAAGCCACCGCGACGTTCAAGGCGCCTCCGTTCTCGTGGTCGAACGCGTGTCACGCGTGCACCGTGGAGGTCGATCGCGCGACCGGTGTGGTGTCGATCCTGCGCTACGTCGTCAGCGAGGACTGCGGCGTCATGATCAACCCGATGATCGTCGAAGGGCAGGTCGCGGGAGGGGTGGCGCAGGGAATCGGCGGCGCGCTGTTCGAGCACTTCGTGTACGACGACGAGGGCAACCCGCTCACTACGACCTTCATGGACTACCTCTTGCCGACCACGACCGAGATACCGACGATCGAGTACGGACACGTGGAGACGCCGTCGCCGACGCCTGGTGGCCACAAGGGGATGGGCGAGGGCGGCGCCATCGGCTCGCCGCCCGCGGTCTTCAACGCGGTCGCCGATGCCCTCGCGCTCGTCGGCGCGAGCATCGACGGCACCCCGCTGTCACCGGACGCGATTCTGCACGCCCTCGGATGAATGGGCCGGTCTACCGACGCGGCCGCGGTTTGGTGCTTTGCGTCGCGCTGGTCGAGGCCGAGGTCCGAGCCTCGCCCGGGGAGTGGCGGCCGCGGTCCTACTAAGGGTAGGTTGCCCTAAGTAGCGGCGGGCAAATAGGGCCGGATGGGATCGCGGAGCGTGTTCTGGACATTGACGTTGTGCGTGGTCGTCGTGAGCGCGGGGTGTTCTTCGAGCTCCGGGAAATCGTCGTCGCCGGCATCGACCGCCGCCGGCGGTTCGCAGGTGGCAACGGTCACGGCCGGCAAGGAGCGTGATTACTTCATCGCCGCGGACGAGGTGAAGTGGAACTACGCCCCGCTCGGTTTCAACGCGATCACCGGCAAGCCCTTCGACGACGTGGCGGACACCTACGTCAAAGCCGGACCCGATCGCGTCGGTTCGACCTACACCAAGTGTCTGTACCACGGCTACACGGATGCGACGTTCACGAAGCAGCCGCCTCGCAGACCACAGGACGCGTACCTCGGTTTGCTCGGGCCCGTCATCCGGGCCGAGGTCGGTGTCGATCGTGAGGTCTTCGGGTTGTTCTCGGTCATGAACGAGAACAACACCCATTACATCGATCAGGAGATCAAGGCGTTGCCGCAGCCTCCCGCCGATCCGGGAAGCGACGAGTTCACCGAATCGAACCTGATGCATTCCATCAACGGCCACGTGTTCGGCAACGGCCCGATGGTGACCGTGAAGAAGGGCGAGCGGGTCCGTTGGTACGTGATGAGCATGGGCACCGAGGTCGATCTCCACACGCCGCACTGGCACGGCACTACCGTCACCGTCATGGGCATGCGTATGGACACGGTGCAGCTCCTACCGGCCGGCATGGTCGTCGCCGACATGGTGCCCGACGACGTCGGCATCTGGTTGTTCCACTGTCACGTGAACGATCACATCACCGCCGGAATGCTCACGCGTTACCAAGTGGTCAACTGACGGCCGGCATGCGAGTGTGCGATGAGGTGACCGGCTCCGGGTTTTCCGAGATCGTGCTTCGTGACGGCGAGCGACAACTCGGTCGCATCGTCACGGAGTGGCGCGCACTGGCGGAACGTATCGAGGGAACCTCGTATTTTCAGACACCGGACTGGGTGCTGGCCTGGTGGGAAGAACGGGGCCGGCCTCCGACGGTCGTCGGCTTGTGGCGCGATGCGTCCGGCCACCTCGAGGCCGTCGCATGTCTCAG
>DATCCI010000347.1:0-2665 GCA_036511415.1 Acidimicrobiia bacterium | reverse complement strand
GGCATCGCGTCGGCGAGCAAGAGGGCCACGACTTCACTCATAACGCATCCAGGCTCCCGAGTCGCAGTTCCGGCTCTCTGATCGGCAAGGCGCCCGGTCTGCTCAAGAGGGAATGTCGCGCAAGGAGGAAATCAGGCAATTGCGGCCGCGAAGGCGACCCGATCCTCCCGGCCCGGGTCGTCGAGCACCTCACAGGCAGCATCGAAACGCATCGTGGCCCGCCGGTCGAGGTCGTAGCGGGGCCACTCGGGCAGTCCAACGTGTTGGGGATCGCCGTCGCGGGCGAAGGCGATCCAGGCCCGGTGCATGGCGTCGGCGATGCCCTGGCGTTCGGGCCCGGTCCCGGTGAGCACGTCGGCCCCGCCGCGGTCGAGGTTGTCGAACACGAACGGGATGTCGAGCGCGTGAGTGGAGCGCAGCATCCCGCCGAAGACCGGGGTTGCGAACGTGAAGAGGTACGACCACACCGGCGCGTGCGCCTGCTGGGTCTCGAGGAGCCGGATGGCGGGGATGCGGAAGACGCCGTCGGTCGAGAGGTCGAGCCAGAGCTCTTGCGGCGTGACGTTCGGGCGCCGGGCGCGGTAGCTCTCGAAGACCGCGTCGGCCGCAGCTCCGAATGCGCTGCGCAGCCGGTTCAGTACGCCCGCGTCGTCGAGGGTCGCCAGTTCGGGGTCGGCGACCGTGAACAACGTCATCTCGTTGAGGTTCGTGCCGGTGAGCACGCGCACTCCCGCGGCATTGCCGGCGGCGATCGCGTCGATCGGCGGCTCGCCGAGCACGGTGCCGTCGACGACGGGCTGGAACGGGAGCGCGGCGACACCGTCCTCGCGAAACGCCGGCAGCGCGCCGAGCACCGCTTCGGTCGACGTGGCGAGCAGCGCCTCGGCGTCGCCGGCCCGGATGCCGAGGTTCTCGACGACCCGCGCGGCGATGCCCGTGGCGCGCGGGCGCGTCGACGCCCACGCCGCGGCGCCGCTCTGCGCGATCGCCCCCGTGAACAGCCCGCGAGCGCCCGGCGTTCCGAGGAGGGTGCCGACGCTGGCCGCCCCGGCGGACTCGCCGAACACGGTGACCCGTCCGGGGTCGCCGCCGAACGCGGCAATGCAGTCGCGTACCCAGTCGAGGGCCGCGATCTGGTCGAGGATGCCGGCGTTCCCCGAGCCCGCGAAAGCACCGTCGAAGAGATCGGCAAGGTGCAGGAACCCGAACGGGCCGAGGCGATAGTTGATCGTGACGACCACGACGTCGCCGTGGACCGCGAACCTCGTACCGTCGTACCACGGTGTGTCGCCCGCGCCCCAGATAAACGCGCCGCCGTGGATCCACACCATCACCGGGCGGCGCGCGTCGTCGCAGCCGGGCGTCCACACGTTGAGGTAGAGACTGTCCTCGCCGTTGGCCGGCTGGCTCTCGCCCATCATCTTGGCCAGCGCGAACTCCGTCTGCGCCGACTGCACCGAAAACGCGGTGGCAACGCGTGTACCGGCCCACGGCTCTTCGCGCTGCGGAGGTTGCCATCTGCGCGCACCGACGGGTGAGGCGGCGTACGGGATGCCGCGGAAGACGTGCACACCGTCGCGTTCGAAGCCTTCGACTTTTCCACTGCGCGTCGCAACGATCGTCATGGACCGCAGGCTATCGCTGCCTGCTGGAACGCAGAATCGGCCCTAGAGGCGCGAGAAATCGGGCTCGCGCTTCTCCAAGAAGGCGGTGATCGCCTCCATGTTCGCGGGCTGGCCGATCATTTGTGTGAACACGCGGTCTTCACGTGCGCGCGCGGCTCGGATCGCGTCGATGCGGCCCTCGACGACCACACGTTTGGTCGCGCTCAACGATGCCACCGGCATCTTGGCGATGCTGCGGGCAACATCCATTGTTTCGTTCATCAGCGAGTCGGGAGCGACGGCCCGCAGGGCCAGCCCGCACTCGACTGCCTCGTCGGCGGTGATCCAGTCGCCGGTGTAGAGCTTGAGCGCGGCGCGCTGATTGCCCATCACGATCGGCATCAACAAACTGCCGGCCGCCTCGGGGACGACGCCGAGCGGGACGAACGGCGCGCGCAGTCGCGCCGTCGACGAGATGAACGCGAGATCGACGTGCAACAACATCGTCATGCCGATTCCGACCCCGATCCCGTTGACCGCGGCGATCACCGGTTTTCCGAACGCGGCGAGCGTGTCGAGAAACCGCGGGAACCCCGGCCCGGCGGCGCCGAAATCGGTGGCGGTGGCCGCGCTCAGGCGACCCATCTCGCCGAGGTCCTGGCCGGCGGAGAACGCGCGGCCGGCACCGGTGATCACAACGCACGCGATGTCGGCGCGCGCCGCGGCTTCCTCCAACGCGTCGCCTGCCGTGTGATACAGCTCGTCGTTGAACGCGTTCAGCGCCTCTGGGCGATTGAGTGTGAGCACGCGTACGCGGGAGTCGTCGTCGACCTCGAGGATCGCCACGTTCAGATCCCGTCCCAGACGATCTTGCTCGATCCGTCGCCCAGCAAGAGTTGTTCAGGCGACTGCTTGTTGATGTGGCCGATCAGCATGTTGTACACGCCGTATCCGACGAGCTCGCGCAGGCGGGGCTCGAAGGCCTGCACCTTCTCGCGTGGGAGCCCGAGCTGCTGGTTCTCCTGCTGGCGGATGTAGCCCGCGCAGTAATTCATCGCGAT
>DATCCI010000346.1:0-5360 GCA_036511415.1 Acidimicrobiia bacterium | reverse complement strand
CAGGTCGATGAACTCCTTCTTGTTCTTGTGCCGGCGCACGGATCTCGTCCCGGTGACGTCGACGCTCTTGATCTTCTTGCCGACGACCTCCTTCTCGAGATCGCGGCGCAAGACCTCGACCTCAGGCAGCTCCGGCATGGTCGCCCCCCTGCCCGTCAGCCTCGTCCCGCAGGCGCGTCCATGCGACCCACGCGGCGGACTGCTCGGCTTGCTTCTTGGACCGCCCGTCGCCCTCGCCGTACTGACGATCGTTCACGTACACGGCCGCGAAGAACTGCTTCGCGTGGTCCGGGCCCTCGTCGCGGACGACGTAGCGCGGCCGACCGAGCGCTCGGGCCGCAGTCGCCTCCTGCAGGCGGGTCTTGTAATCGTGGCCGCCCGGACCGGCCGCGGCGTCGGCGATCCGCTCGGACAGGCAGCGCAGAATGAGGTCGCGGGCGACCGCGAAACCGCGGTCGAGGTACACCGCGGCGACGACCGCCTCGAACGCGTCGGCGAGGATCGACGGCTTCGCGCGACCGCCCGCCGCGGCCTCGCCCTTGCCGAGGAGCAGGTGCGCGCCCAGATCGAGCTCCACTGCGAGCTCCGCGAGCACGCCGGCGTTCACGACGCCGGCGCGCACCTCGGACAGCTGGCCTTCGGGAAGATCGGGGAAGTGCTCGAAGACGTAATGCGTCACGACGAGACCGAGGACCGAATCGCCGAGGAACTCGAGCCGCTCGTTCGACTCCGGTTCGCCGTTCTCGGCACACCAGGAGCGGTGCGCGAGTGAACCCAGGAGCACGCTGCGATCGTCGAAGCGAACTCCGATGCTCGTCTCGAGCGTGTCGAGACCGTCGAACGACGCGAGCTGACTCACGAGGGTCGCGCCGATCGCAGCCCGGCCAGCGCGCACTCGACTGCGTCTCGCACGGTACGCAGCTCCCCGAGATCGTCGTCGTCGATCGAGAAGCCGACGGTCCGCTCCCCGAGCTCCGAGATCACGCCTTCCACCAGATCGATCACGGCGAAATCGTCGGCGTCGAGGTCGTCGCGCAGCCGCGTGTCGAGGGTGATGGTGTCGGGATCGACGCCGAAGATCTCGACGAGCTGGTCGCGTACGACCCTCTCGACGTCGGCGGCGCCGACGGGCCCGCGCTGGCTGTGCGTCTCAGCGGGCATCTCGCGCTCCGACCGACTCGCGCAGTCTGGCGACGACGTCGGCACGTACGCAGTCGCGCGCGACCCGTACCGCGTTGACGATCGCGGTCGCCGACGACGATCCGTGCGAGATCACGCACACACCCTCGACACCGAGCAACATTGCGCCGCCGGTGTTGTCGGGCAGGAGCGACGCCGCTGCCTCGAGCAACCGCAGCTTGAGTGCCTCGGCGGCGCCGGCCCAGGGCGTCCCGGGCTCGTCGATGACGCCGAACACCAGTCCGGCCAGACCCAAGACCGCGCCTTCCATGGTCTTCAAGGCGACATTGCCGGTGAAACCGTCGGTGACGACGACGTCGGCGCTGCGCCGCATCAAATCGCGGCCCTCGACGTTGCCGACGAAGCCCTTGACATCGGCAAAGAGGCCCGCGGCGCCCTTGCGCAACGCGTCACCCTTCCCGGGCTCTTCACCGTTCGACAGCATTGCGATCGTCGGTTCGGGCACACCGAGGCGGACGCGCGCGTAGGCGCGGGCGAGCTCGGCCCACTCCACGAGCCACACCGGGTCGGGGTCGACGGTTGCGCCCGCGTCGACGAGGAGCTGGATGCGGTCTTCGCCGAATACGGGGACAGGGATGGCGATGGCCGGTCGGTGCACGCCCTTGATCCGACCGAATCGCAACAACGCGGCCGCCATCGTCGCACCGGTGTTGCCGGCGCCCACCATCGCGGCGGCGCGCCCGTCGCGCACCGCCTCCGCGGCGCGGACGATCGACGAGTCCTTCTTCGCGCGCACCGCCGCCGCGGGCTCTTCGTCCATCCCGATGACTTCCGCCGCGTCGAGGAGCTCGACCCGCGCGGGTACCCGCGCGTCGGGCAGGTAGGTGCGGAGGAGGTCGGACGGGCCGACGAGCAGGACGTCGACGTCGCACTCGTCGACAGCCTTCAGCGCGCCCGCGACGATCTCCGCAGGCGCGCGGTCGCCGCCCATCGCGTCGATCGCGATCACGGGCGGCACGGGTCGCCCGCCGCTACTCGACGTCGAGGACTTGGCGGCCTCGGTACCAGCCACAGTTGCCGCAGACCCGGTGGGGAAGTCGCGACGCACCGCAGTTCGGGCACAGCGAATGCGCCGGCGGGGCCAGGCGCATGTTCGCCGACTTGCGCGAGCGGGTCGCCGAGCGGCTCATCTTGCGCTTCGGGACGGCCATGGGTTCGCAGCTCCTCGTCAGATCGTGAAGTCGGGATCTTGCAGTCGCCAGATCCTGGAGTCGAATTGGGTCAGGAGGGGATGGTCGAGGGAGATGGGTTCAGGGGCGATGGGGTCAGGGAAGTGTGAGATCAGAGATCGAGCGTCCGCAGCGCCGCCCAACGCGGATCGGGAACGCTGGTGTCGCAGTCGCAGGTCGTGAGGTTGTGGTCGACGCCGCAGGTTGCGCACAGCCCGCGGCAATCGGGTCGACAAAGGGGCACGGCGGGGAGCTCCAGTAGCAGCGCGTCGCGGATCAAGGGCTCGAGGTCGACGATGTCGTCCTCGGAGAGCAGGTAGGTCTCTCCCTCCAGCGGGCGACGCTCGTACAGCTCTGCGACCTGCACGGCGAGCGGGCCGCCGACCGGAGCGAGGCAGCGGCTGCACGACGCGTCCCACGGCGCGGTGATCGTGCCCCGAACGACGATGCCCTCCGAGACCCGCTCGAGGGTGAAATCGACCGCGATGGGCCGGTCGGCCGCGACCTCGGCGCCGGGCCCGTGCACGTCGGAGAGCACGCTCTGGGCCCGGACCTCTCGGGACGCGCCGGGCCGCCGCAGCAGGTTGGCGACGGGGATGCGAAACGCGCTGGTGGTCGGCATGGGCAATCGTTCGGGAAGACCGCTCGGAGGAACGCTGGGATCGAGGGTGCCGGGCTGACCGGCGAGTCGGGCCGGGCAGGCCGGGCGCGGGGAATGTACCGCCTGCGCAGCGCGGGCGCGGTGGATCGTAGCAGGTCAGCCCTCTTTTCCGGGCCGTCAGAAACCGATCAGGGAGGCGCGGCTCAGAGATCGTCCTGGTCGAAGAACCCCGCCTCGTCGGCGTCGGACTCGTTGACGACGGGCGAGGGCGCGTGCACCTGGAGGCGCTCCCGGCCCTTCTGCACGGTCTGCATCGTGCGATCGAGCACGACCTCGAACGCAGCGAGCTTGCGGTCGACGTAGTCCTCGGCCTCGTGGCGGATCGCCGCCGCCCGGCGCTCGGCGTCCTCGAGGATCTCCGCGCTCGTGCGCTGGGCCTCGCGGACGAGCTCGTTCTTCTCGACCATGCGCTCGGCCCGCACGCGCGCGGCGTCGACGAGGCGATCCGCTTCGTTCGCGGCCCGCTCGACCACCTGGTCGCGCTCCTTCAGGAGCCAGCGCGCCTCCCGCAGCTCCTCGGGGAGTCCGTCGATCGCGTCCTGCAGGATCGCGCCGAACTCGTCGCGGTTGATCGACACCGAGGCCGACATCGGCAGCTTGCGCGCGGCTTCGAGGATGTCACGAAGCTGCTCGAGGAGCGCGCTGGAGTCCGGCACCTTCTCGGGTTCGTCCTCGAGCATCTTCACCCCTCCCCTTCGGGCGGACCGGTCCGGCGGAACGTCTCGACCAGCCGATCGTTGACGTTCTTGGGAACCATTCCCGACACGTCTCCGCCGAATCGCGCGACCTCCCGCACGAGGCTCGACGACAAGAAGGAATGCTGTGGGCTGGTCGACAGGAAGAACGTGTCGATCCCGGAGAGGCGCTGGTTCATCTGCGCCATCTGGAGCTCCTGGTCGAAGTCGGAGACCGCCCGCAGACCCTTGACGATCGCGTCGACACTGTGATCGCGCGCGAAGTCGACGAGCAGGCCCTTGAAGAACTCGATGCGGATGTTCGGCAGGTGCTGCGTCGCCTCCTTCAGCATCTGCTGGCGGTCCTCGAGGCTGAACAACGACTGCGTCTTTTGGGGATTGCGGATCACCGCGACGATCACTTCGTCGAAGTGCCGGGAGGAGCGTTCGATGATGTCGAGGTGACCGAGGGTCACCGGGTCGAACGATCCCGGGCAGAGGGCGGTCGCCACGCAGTCTCCCCAGTCGAGTCAGGCAAACACGGAGGTCACGGAAACAGGAAGGACAAAAGCGTATCTCCGAACGTGCGCTCCCAGCCGGTCGAGAGCCCCGGCGGGACGACGACGGGGTGACGCACCGGCCGCTCGACGCTCACGATCGCTCCCGCCGCGAGCCAACCCGGCGCCAGCAGCGCTACGAGCAGTTCGGTGACATCGCCGTCGGCGGTGTCGTACGGCGGATCGACGAACACGAGGTCGAAGGGCGCATCCGGCGGAGGCCCGCCGGCAAGGAACCGACCGACGTCGCGTGCGACGACGTCGACCGACGGGTTGGGCGGGAGCACGTGCAGGTTGGCCCGGATGGCCTCCAACGCGGCCCGGTCGCGCTCGACGATCACTGCGCCGGCGGCGCCTCGCGAGAGCGCTTCGATCGCGAGCGCGGCGGTGCCCGCGTAGAGATCCAGCACGATCGCGTCGTCGATCGCCCCCCGGGCGTCGAGGGCGGAGAACATCGCCTCGCGTGCGATGTCCTTCGTCGGTCGCACCTGATCGCCGGCCGGCGCAACGAGGCGCCGGCCGCGGGCACTCCCCGCGATCACGCGCAACCCGCGCGCGCTCCGAGGCTTGCTCACGACTTGAACAAGAAGTCGACCGCGTCGCCGAGCAGATCGTGGACCTCGTCGCGGAGCTGCGCGTGGGCGGCGAGCTCGGCGTCGCGGTCGAGGATCTCCTCCGCGACGCCTCGCGCTTGCATCACGACCGCCTCGTCGCGTGGGATCCGCCCGAGCTTGAGATCGCTGAAGCCCGACTGGCGCTCGCCGAACACCTCTCCGGAGCCGCGGATCTCGAGGTCCTTCTCCGCGAGCGCGAAGCCGTCGGTGCTCTCGGCCATGGCCGCGAGCCGAAGCTCGCCGTCCTCGGTCGTCGGATCCGCGAACAAGAAGCAGTACGACCGGTCGCCCCCTCGCCCGACCCGGCCCCGCAACTGGTGGAGCTGCGAGAGCCCGAACCGGTCGGCGTCCTCGACCACCATCACCGTGGCGTTGGGAACGTCGACACCGACTTCGATCACCGTGGTCGCGACGAGCACGTCGATCTCGCCGCGACGGAACGCGTCCATCACGCCTTCCTTCTCGCGCGCGGGAAGCTGCCCGTG
>DATCCI010000345.1:0-7676 GCA_036511415.1 Acidimicrobiia bacterium | reverse complement strand
GATGAGCCCAGAGTGCGGTGTTGCCGCCGTCGACGCAGACGATCGCGTCGTCGGGGAAGAATCGGGCCACCTCGACCGCGAGGCGGCCCGGGTGCACCGGCGCCGTGTCGATCCCCGCGTACGAGTCGAGCAGCGCGCGGCGGAACTCGGCGTACTCACGCGCGTAGGTGGCTGCCTCCTGGTTCGGTGACCGCGCGCCGCCGAGCTCGCGCAGACGCGCCAGCAGCTCGGCGAGACCGGCCTTCGCGTCCCCGACCAGCGCCAGGTCCACCGGACGGTTGACGCCGATCTGCGCGGGATCGGCGTCGAGGTGAACGACCTGCTGATGCCCGGGGCCGGCCCACGCGGGCGGCATCAGGTACTGGACGGTCTCGCCGAGCTGTGTGCCCCCCGCGAGGATGACGTCGGAGTCCAGGTGTGCGGGCGTCCCCCACGGGAAGCCCATCCCCACGGACAAGGCGTGGTCCTCCGGGAAGGCGCCGCGCGCCCCTGGGCTCGTCATCACGAGCGCGCCGAGGTGCTCGGCGACCGCTCGCAGCTCGTCGGCTGCACCGCCGCGCTGGACGCCATGCCCCGCCATCACGATCGGAAACCGCGCAGAGTGAAGGAGCGCCGCGGCCGCGTCCACCTCGGCGGCACCCGGTGCACCGGGCGCGGCACGGTACACGGATGGCTCCAGAATCTCGACCTCGTCCTCGTCGACGGTGTCGTCGAAGACATCGGATGGGACCTCGAGAAACGCAGGACCCGCACGGGCGCCCAGCGCGCAGCGAAACGCTTCTCGCACGAACTCGGGAAGCCGGCGAGTCTCATCGACGGTAGCCGCGAACTTCGTGACGGGGCGCAAGACCTCGACCTGCGGCCCGAACTGGAAACGCCCCCGGCGCAGCGCGTGGACGCTGCGCCGGACTCGTTGTGTACCAATCGCGACTAGCGGGATCCCTTCCGTCCACGCGCAGATCAAGCCGGGAACCATGTTGGCGACACCCGGCCCGCCCGCCCCGACGACGACCGCGACGCGCCCGGTACTGCGCGCCCAGGCGTCGGCCATGTGCACCCCGGCGCTCTCGTGACGCGGCGCCACGATCTGCAGGCCGGCTGACTCGGCGCTGCGCAACAGACGCGCCTGACTGACGTCGGGGATGGAAAACACCGCCTCGACGCCTTCGGCCGCCAACGCCCGCACGAGAAGCTCGCCTCCGTCGATCCGTCCCATCCCGACCTCCGATCTCTCCGGCGCCTACGCGGCGGGTCTGCGGGCCCGCACGAAGGCGCTCGTGACGGCTCCGTCGAGTGCGAGAGCGGTCGATGCTCGGTCGAGCGAATCCGGGATCTGGACCGACGCGGCAAGGTCCGCGGCGATGCCGACAAGGTCGGTGCGGTCATAGACGCGAACGGTCTCGATGGCGATGTCGGCAAAGCCCGCGGCGCTGAGCTTGGCCCGGTATTCGGCTTCGAGCAGAGCGCCGGCGACACATCCGGTCCACAGCCCCATCACCTCGAGCACCGACTCCGGCAGGGGACGACGCAGGACGATGTCGGAGACGGCGAGGCGCCCCCCGGGCTTGAGCACCCGAAAGGCCTCACGGAACACCGCGTCCTTGTCGGGAGACAGGTTCACGACGCAGTTCGAGATGATGACATCGACCGCTCCGTCCGGCAGCGGCACGTCCTCGATGGTGCCGAGCAAGAACTCGAGGTTGGTCACGCCCGCCTCGGCCTGGTTGCGACGCGCGACGTCGAGCATCTCGGGTGTCATGTCGAGCCCGTAGGCCTTGCCCGTCGGGCCGACCCGCCGGGCCGACAGCAGCCCGTCGATGCCCCCGCCCGAGCCCAGGTCGAGGACGATGTCACCGGGCTGGAGGTCGGCGAGCATGGTCGGGGTGCCGCATCCGAGGGATGCGGCGAGCGCGGCATCGGGCAGGACCTCGGCGTCCTCGGCGCGATAGAGCTCACGCCCGAACAGCCCCGAGGAGTCCTCGACCGGGCCGCAGCGGCCCGATGTCGTCGCGGCGCGGGCATAGCGCTCACGCACCGCGGCCCGGATCTCGTCTGCATCTCTCGCCATCGCGCCCCTCCTCGTCTCGGGATCCTCTGGGCGAGTCCCAGGAACGGCCTCCTCCGGCGGCGCCTCGGCGGCGTGCGCCACCTCGACGTCAGACACGTCCGCCTCCCAGAGTCACTGACGCCAGGTGGGCGACGCCAGAGTCAAAGGTCACCCTGGGCTCGAGACGCCGCGCGCCGTTCTCCGGGCACGCTCATCGGCTCGACCGGGGCTTCCACCGTGGGCGCTTCCGCCCGGCTCGCGGTGGGCGCCGGTGCCAGGACGAGGCCGCCGCGGCCGGCGCGATCGCCGAGGGACGACGACTCGCGGGTCCTTCCGCCGGGCGTGATGGGCGATCGGGTGGCGACCAGCGCCAGCGGAATCCCACTGCGGTGCTCGTGACCAACATTTTCGGGGGAGAATGGGGTCGTGACCGCGCGCCGCCTCTCGGGAACCGACACCTTCTTTCTCGTCAGCGAGCGGGCTGCGTCGCCGATGCACGTCGGCGGCCTCACGGTGCTCGACCCGACCGGCGTGGACGGCTTCGGGCCCGACGGCGTACGTGCGCTGCTCGCGCGGCGCCTGTCCCGCGCCCCGGCGTTCCTTCGCCGCCTCCATGAGGTCCCGTTCGGGCTCGACTGCCCCGTCTGGGTCGACGACCCGGACTTCAACCTCGACCGGCACTTCCACGTCGCGCCGGTCCCGGCGCCGGGCGGCCGCCGTGAGCTCGGTGCAGTCGTGGGCGAGCTCATGGGCCGCCAGCTCGACCGGTCGCGCCCGCTCTGGGACGTCTGGTACCTCGAGGGGCTCGCGGCGGGCCGCGTCGGCGTGCTCACCCGCACGCACCACGCGATGGCCGACGGGGTGTCGGGCGCGGGGCTCGCCGCCGCACTCTGCGACCTCGAGCCCGGCGCGGCGCCCGACGACCGACGAGCGCCGCCTCGAGCGGTGGCCGAGCCGCCGCCCGACGACGTTGACCTCGTCGTCCACGGGGTCGGGCGGGCCCTCAGCACGCCGGTGCGAGCCGGACGGCTCGCGTGGCAACTCGCGCAACAGGGCGTCGAGCTGGCGCGCTTCGCAAGTCGACACGAGCCCGACCCGACCCCGCTGGGGATCCTTCCCGCGCCACCGACGCCGTTCAACGGCCACGTCGGACCCGATCGCGCGTTCGCGTACTCATCGGTCCCGCTTGGGGTCGTTCGCGACGTGAAGGCTCGCCACGGAGTCACGATCAACGACGTGATACTCGCCCTGACGGCCGACGCGCTCCGCGCCTACCTCCAGGGCATCGACGCACTTCCCAACGCTCCGCTTGTCGCCGCGGTCCCGATCTCGACTCGCCGCGTCGGTGATGATGAGCTCGGGAACCGCGTAGCGAACATGATGGTGCCGCTCGCGACGGACGTCGCCGACCCGGCCGATCGTCTCCACACCATCCACCGTGCCACATCACGCGCGAAGAAACTCACGGCCGCGCTCCAGGCGCGCAAGTCCCTTGCGATCAGCGAGGCCGCGCCACCCGTCGTGAGCCGGCTCGTCTGGCCGTTCCTCGCCGCCGGCATGGAGACGCTGACACTCACCCCGAGCAACCTCATCATCTCCAACGTTCCCGGCCCGACCTTCCCCCTCTACATGGGGGGTGCTCGCATCGAATCAATCATCCCGGTCTCGGCGCTACTGCTAGGCATGGGTCTCAATGTGACCGCCATGAGCTATCTGGACGGCATCGAATTCGGAGTCGCGGCCGACCCGAGCCGCATCCCCGACTTGTGGGCGCTCACCGACGGCGTCCCCCGAGCGCTCGACGCGCTCGTCGCCGCGAGAAGCGGCACGCCATGACGAACGCGGGTGTCGATCCCGAGCGTCGCGCCGACCTCGTCTCGCGCGCGCGCGAGGTCGATGACGGACCGCTGCCCTCGTGCCAGCTCGCGGTCGCGCGCGACGGCTGCGTCGTGGTCTTCGAGACGATCGGCGCCGCCACGCCCATGTGTCGCTACGTCACGTTCTCGATCACCAAGGCGCTTATCGCGGCCGCGGCCTGGTTGCTCACGGGCGACGGCCTTCTCGACCCCACCGCACCGGTCGCAGAGACCATCCCGGAGTTCGCGGCGCTCGGCAACCGGGCCGGGGCACTCGTCGAGACGGCCTCGGCAACATGACCAAGGTCCCTGGCACGGGCACCGTTTCCCGTGGTACCCAACACTGAAGGGACGAGGAGGATCACCATGCGGCAGCTCTCCGGCGCCGACGGCCACCACGTCTCGGTGGAGACGCCGACGCAGCCCCAACACACGCTCAAGTGCATGATCCTCGACCCCGTGAGCGCGCACGAGCCCATCACGTTCGAGCGCCTGCGGACCTGGACCGCGGCCGTCCTCCCGCACGTGCCGCCGTTCCGTTGGCAGCTCGCCCCACCGCCGATGGGCCTCGGCCACCCGTTCTGGGTCGACCGCCCCGAGCTCGACGTCGCCTATCACGTGCGTGCGACGCGCGTCGCGGCGCCGGGCGGACGCGAGGAGCTCGCCACCGTGCTCGGACAGCTCCTCGGCGGCGAGTTGCTGGATCGTTCGCATCCCCTGTGGCAGCTCTGGCTCGTCGAAGGACTCGCCAACGGGCGCATGGCGCTCGTCTGGAAGGTCCACCACTCGCTCGCGGACGGCGTCGCCAGCGTGGGCATGTTCTCCTACGTGCTCCAGCACGGTCCCGACGAGCGTCCAGTCGTTCCCGAAGGGACGCCGCCCAGGGACCCCGACCCGACCCGCCGCCGCCTCTTGCTCCCCGCGCTGCGCTCGTTCGCACCGAACGCAGCCCACCTTCCCGCGCTGGTGAACCGGTCGCTGCGCGCCACCCGGGTCGGTCGGGAGCGGCGCCGCGAGGGCCTCGGCGGCCCGGCCAAGGCGTTCGACTCGCCGCCGACCCGCTTCAACCGCACGTTTACCGTGCATCGCACGTGCGCGTGGGCGTCGCTCGCGATGGACGACCTGAAGGCGGTTCGGGGCGCGTTCGGGTGCACGGTCAACGACGTGTTGATCGCCGTCGGCAGCGGCGCGGTCCGCAGTTATCTCGACCGACACGGCGAGCTGCCGCGCACGTCGCTCAGCGCGACCATCCCAGTCTCGATCCGTAAGGAGGACGAGCTCGACGACTACGGCAACCGTCTCACCTCGTGGTTCGTCACGCTCGCGACCGATGTACCGGACCCCGTCGAGCGCCTCGCGGCCATTCGGGCCGCGACTCGGGCCGCGCGTGCGTCGCAGACGGCGCGCCACTCGGAGACCCTTGTCGAGGAGTGGATGGGCTACAAGGTGCTGTGGCGCCGCTGGATCGCGTTCGGTAGCACCGCGGCCGGGTTTGCGAGGCGTCCGAGCTTCAACATGATCGTCTCGAACGTGCGCGGCCCCGAGCCGTTGTGGTTCGACGGCGCGCCGGTCGTCGAGATCGTGTCCGTGGGAGAGCTGGCGATGGGCCTCGGGCTCAACCTCACCGGCTGGAGCTACCGCGATCGCATGGCGGTGGGGGTGGCGGCCTGCCCCGAACACGTGCCCGACCTCTCGGATCTCGTCGATGGGCTCCCGGCCGCGCTCGCAGAGCTCGTCGAGGCGGCTCCGGGCGCCGCCGCGTCGCTCACCGACGCGTAGCGAGCAGGTGCTCGAGCCAGCGCACCATGCCGTGTACGACGAGCAGGCTGCGCAACGTGGGGAGGATGTCGAACGCGTGCTGCGCGGCGGGGATCTCCGCGTAGGCAACGGGCGCTCGTGACGTCGAACGCAGCACGCCGACGAAACTGCGCGCCTCCTCGACCCAGAGCAGCGAGTCGTGCGTGCCGTGAACGACGAGGAACGGAGGCGCGTCCGCTCGGACGCGCGCGACGGGGCTTGCGTCGTCCCAGCGCGCGGGCTCCTCGCCGCGGGGAACCTTCATGACGTACCTCGCGAGGAAGCTACCCATGTCGGCCCACCGGCCGCGGATGCCGAAGCGGTCGCAGAAGTCATAGTTGCCATAGCACGCCACGCACCCGACGACCGAGGTGTCGACCGACTCGAACCCTGGTTGGTAGCGTGGATCGCCCGGCGAGAACGCGGCGAGCACGGCGAGGTGCGCGCCTGACGACTGCCCGGCCAACACGACGAAGCCGGAGTCGGCGCCGAATGACGGTCCGTCTCGCTGCACCCACGCGAGGACCCGCTTCACGTCGACGAGGTGATCGGGGAAGGTGGCCCGTGGGCTCCGGCGGTGGGTCGCTGCGACGCCGACCCACCCTCGGGACGCGAGATGCTCGAGCAGCGGCACGCCCCCGAATTCCTTGCGTCCGGTCGACCAGGCGCCGCCGTGCACGTGGACGAGCACCGGGGCCCCGGTCGGGCGATCCCGGTGCCGGTACACGTCGAGACGGTGGGCCGGGTCGTCGCCGTAGGCAACGTTTCGTACAACCTCGACCCGACGGTCACGCGGCGCGAACGGGTTGCCGAGCGGTTCGTGGCGGTCGACGTCCTCCGGCAAGGTGGCCCGCCGCTCGGGCGGGATCGCGTCGCGGTAGTTCGGGCCCAGGCTCTCGACGAGCGCCGACTCGATCGCAGGGCCGGCCGCGCGCTTGCGGCGCTGCACGACGACGAGACCGACCCACGACGCGAGCAACAGCCCGAGCCCGATCCAACCGAGCAGCGAGTCCATCCCGCCCAGCGCGACCAGCATTGTTGCGGCGACGACCTGGAGGGAGAACACCCCGATCGTCAACTCGCCCGTGGTCCAGCCGAGCGCGAAGTAGCCGATGGCGAACAGGGCTGGCTTGCGCGACGGAACGAGCGCGACGACGGTTGCCGTTGCCACCAGGATGCCGAACGCGAGAAGGAGCGCGGCGGTCACGGTCGCAGCGGCAGTCTCAGTGACGAGCCGCTTCGACGCGGGCGCGGGTCCACGCGTAGTCGGCCTTTCCGTTGGGGGCGCGCTGCATCCGGTCGACGATCACGAGGTCGCGAGGCACTTTGTAGCCGGCCAGCGCGCGCCGGCAGTGCTCCTGAGCGTCCTCGAGCGTGAGCGACACGCCCGAGCGCGGCTCGACGACCGCGACGACCCGCTGGCCCCAGCGCTCGTCGGGTACCCCGACGACGACGGCGTCCTGGATGGCGGGGTGGTCGAGGAGCACCTCCTCGACCTCCTCGGGGAAGACCTTCTCGCCACCGGTGTTGATGGTCAGCGACGAGCGGCCGTGCAGCACGATGGTCCCGTCCGCATCGACGGTCGCGTGGTCGCCAGGCAGGGCCCAGCGCACACCGTTCACCTCGACGAAGGTCGCGGCGGTCTTCTCGGGATCCTTGTGGTAGCCGATCGGTAGGTGGCCGCGGCGCGCCAGGTGCCCGACGATGCCCGACCCCGGCGTGACAGGTTGCAGGGTGTCGTCCAGCACGACAGTGTGCTCGTCGGCGGTGAAGCGTGCGCCGTGGGCGCCGTCGGAACCCGGCAGGCGCACTTCGGCCGCCGCGATACCGGTCTCGGTGGCGCCGTACCCGTCGAGCAGGATCACGTTCGGAAGTACCCGGTGTACGAGGTCCTTGGTCGTGCTCGACAGGAGTGCCCCGCCTGACGCAAGGACGAACAGCGAGGACAGGTCCCATCGTCGGGGGTGGTCTCGCAG
>DATCCI010000344.1:0-5504 GCA_036511415.1 Acidimicrobiia bacterium | reverse complement strand
CACCGCAGGCCGCGAATACCCATGAATACGCGCACGGCCCTTCCATCAGGCCGCCGTGCGCGATGGCTTCGAGACGCGCTGCTCGGTTCACGACCGAGCCGAAATAATCGCCGTCGCGCTCCTCGCAAGTGCCTGAGTGGAGTCCCATCCGCACCCGGATCGGTGTCGAGGCAGGCCACGGCGCCGCGCCGACCGTGCGTTGAGCTACCACGGCCGCCTGCAACGCGTCTGCGGCGGTATCGAACGCGGCGCAGAACGCGTCGCCGACGGTCTTGAATACGTAGCCGTTCGCCGCGTCGATCGCCTCGCGTAGCAACACATCGTGACGCGCCAACGCCACCTGCATATCGGCCGGATGGGCGTCCCACATCCGCGTCGAACCCTCGATATCGGTGAACAGCAACGTCACGGTTCCCGACGGGAGCTGCCGCACGGAACAACGCTACCGACGCCACACACCTGCCCGCCACGCCCCGCGAGAGTCCGTCCGAAACAAGAAACAGGCGCGGCCCGAGTCGGGCACCGTGCCTTGGGCGTGCGCACCCGAGCGTTCCTAAATGTGCCCAGAGCCAGCGCGCAGATCGGCTGTTATGGCGCGGTGAGGGGTCGTGGCGTGATGAGTGGCTTAGCGCAGAGCTGCGAGCATTTCTTGCCAGTGTTGAAGTGGGAACAAGTGGCCTTCGCCCGCCAGGACCGTCAACGTGGATCGCTTGATCGTGCGTGAGAAATGCGCTGCACAAGCGCGAGAAACAAGTAGGTCGCCTTCGCCCCACCAGATGTGCACGTCGTGACGCACTTCCGCAGGCGAGAAACCCCACGGAAGTGACTCTGCGATCCAGTCCTCAACGTATCCGGCCGACCCTTGCCGGGCGGCTTCTCGCATCTCGGCTGACATCGGTTCGAGAACCTCGCGCTCGGCGAGTAGCACATCGTCGGGATCAACAACACCACGACCGTCTCTCGACGAAGCCCACCCCGGTTCGAACATCGTCTCCCAATCGCTGACGAACCATTCACATCGCGCACGGATCCCATCCAGCGCCGCCGGGCCGTCGCGCCGGAGCAGTTCGGTGAGTGCGCGTGTTTCGGTGGAAAGCCCGTCCCATTCGCCAGGTACTTCATCGAGCGGAGCGGAGCTTGCCGCCAGTCCGACGGAGGTCACGCACTCCGGGCGGCGCACCGCACACGCCAATGCGTACGGTCCTCCGCTCGACCAGCCTACGATCGGGCACGGCGGCAGCCCGACGAGTTCAGCCCATTCGACATAGTCGTCGACCCAGCCGAGCAACGTCCGTCCCGGATGCGGCGTCGACAGGCCATAGCCCGGACGGTCCATCGTGACGAGGCGAACACCTGCACGGTCGGTCGCGTCGGCATCGGGACACAACAGTCGCGAACCGGGCATCCCGTGCAGCAGAACCACGGGACGACCATCAATCGGACCCCACTCCGCGTACGCCACGGATCGCCCATCGCGCAACGTGACGACCCGATCGAGCTGCGGATTCGCTGTCGGACTACCCATCACAAGTACACCGATGACACTCGATTCGCCAGACACCACTCACGACACCCAGGTTGCCCGATCCCGCTCAGCCGTGCGAGCGCAGAGCGGCAGTTCTGGCGCGGGTGATGCGCCTCGTGAACACTACGAACCGTGCCTCGTGTGGACTCGGCCGACGACACGATCCGGCGGTTCGTCGTCCACCTCTACACCTACGACCCGGAGCGGCGCGAACGTCGCCCCGTCGAGGTGGGATCGTTCGACAACGAAGCCGAGGCGATGCGATGTTTCGGCGAGACGCACATGGCTGTGATGTCACGCCGTGCGAGTGGTGAGGCGGACCCACGCGACCACGTAGCGATGGTCGTGAAGGAACCGGGGATTGATGAACGCAACAGGCAAAGGCGAATCGAAGAACGGCTACGCGGGTAGCCACTGATACGCGCCGGGACTCGTTGCGCGGTTCTGGCGAGCGCCGAGCGGCAGTTCTGCATCGCCCTGGACTCGACTCTTTGCGAGACGCGGATACGCTCCCTGGCGTGACGCGCCGCTGCGGTTGTCCGCCCAATGCTGGTGCCAGCGTCCCGGCCTGCGCGTGTTCCGACGCGTCGTTCCTCGCTCAGGCCATCGACGCGTCCCAGCGGAGGTCAAGCGCGCGAGAGCGACACACGACCTCCCGAACTAACAACCCTGCATGCCGACGGCAGATATGGCGCGGCACTTTGGTCACCTCGACGGGCGTCAGATCAGGGGCCGTGAACTTGCGCGAATGGTCGCTTCTACGTCCGGGCCCAGGAGATGCGCGGTTGCAATGAACAACGTTCGGAACCCCTCGATCGCCACTTGATCGTTCGCTCTGTATGCAGCAGCCACATGGTCGGCCTTGAACTTCAGGAGCGCGGCACCGCCGTCGGCGTGCGCGATGCGCGCGGCTTTGCACTCCTCGTTACCGAGCAGTATCAACGCGCTATCGGCCATCCGCGTGTCGATACCCAAGGCTCTCACCTCGGCTGGATATGACACAGCGCCCTGTCCAGCGGAACTGGAGTCTCCGGCCAAGACCGCGTGGTCGATCGCCGCGCCGGCCGTCATGCGAGCGGTGAGGCGAACATGTTCAGCAAAGAGAGGGACCGCCCCGAAAGACGGACCCTGGTTCGGGCCACGTGTCGCTGGTCGAGCACGATGCCGCGCAGCAGCGTGCAAGACCGAAACCCGAATCGCTCTCGAGTCTGCTCCGGACGCGTCACGAGAGGTGACGGCGAACTAGTGAACGCCGCAGTAGTTGCAGCCGTCGAACCAGAGACTGACAAGGGCTAATCGAGCCCCACGGTCTCGGCGATCACGGCGAGCGCCTCGTCGTTTGGGCTGCGGTCTCTCGCAGCTGCCCTTGCGAATAGTCGCTCGTACGCTTCGCGGATGTCGCAATGGGCTAGCTCGGCGACGATCCCCGCCGCTTGATGAGCAGCGGGCGTGAGTCTCTCGTCACCCGGCTCCCAGCCCACGCCGCGAACATAGATCTCTCTCAACGAATCGGCGACATGGTCTCGGGTAAGCCGAAGTGCCTTGTCTACGGACGCGACGATGCCTCCCTGCAGGTGGGAGGCATCGTCTGTAGTCGTCTTGACCATCGTGAAGGCGAACAAGCCGCGCAACTATTGGTCAGGTGACCAGTTATCAACGGGTGGTCAGGACATCATGCTCCGTAGCTGTTCACAACAGCGGATCACGCGGCTGCGGCCTCGTCGACGCGCTCTTGCTCAGTGCACACGGTCGGGTCGCCCGTCATCACGTAGGTCGCGGCCGCGGCAGCCGTCTTGGTCGTCGTCGTTCGTTCAGCCCGCGATCGTGCCGTCTCGGTGCACGATCATCGAACCGGGACATGTAGCCACGGCGATGACGGTATCTACCGTGTGAGACAACTCAGGTCGGTCGGGAGCGCAGATCGCCAGTTATGCGCTCGCCTTCGGTCAGCCAGGTGCCGTAGGACCACGCGAACGGCGTCACCGTGCGGATAGGCGTCTTCGTCGAGTTCCATCGACTCCGCCGCGAGCAAGAGACTTTCCCACACTTCTCGCCGTGCATCCTGCGCTTCTGCGCCGTATGCGAGACACTCGAACGCGAGCCCCTGCTCGTTGGCGTCGAGGAACTCCCGATATAGGCCGAGCTTGGCTTCGTCGGGGTCGGGCATCGCGAGCCGCGCTACTTCCAGATGTCCCATCGTCGCCGCCCACACGTCGTGCCACTCGTCGGCTGCCATGCACGCAGAATGCCCGATCGCGGTCGCCGTTGCGAGCGACCGATCGGCAGTTCTGGCATGCCGCTGGCAGCGGGATGCTCCCCAAGATCTCGGTCTCTGTCGGTTGGCTCAGTTTGAGTCCGGCGGGGGGTCGAACAACGCCAGCTCGGCAGCGTCAGGCGCCTGAAAGAGCGGTAGCCATCCGTACAGGTCGGCGCGGTGAATCGGATAGCTGTTCCAGGGTGGCTCGGAGTTCCTGGCCTCGATGCGTCGCCAGAGTTCGTCGGTGGGTACGTCGAGGTAATGCAGTTCGACGCCGACACCAAGGCCACGAGCGGCGGATCGCATCTCGTCACGTTCGACTCGCGCCCAGAGCCCAAAGTCGAGGACGACGCTCAGCCCGAGGCGCAGAGCGTCTTGGGCGAGGCACCAGAGTTCGTGGTCGAGCTTCTCCCGGGTCGCCGCGTCCCAAGGGTTGGAGCCGAGTGCGATGAGCCATTCGTCCTGCGTGAGGCGCAAGGCGCTCCGGTCCGCCGCTAGCTGCCTTGCGAGTGTGGTCTTGCCCGCCCCGGGCAACCCGCAGGTAAGGATCAGTCGGGCTTCGCTCACAGCGATCCACACTCGCACGCTGCGCTTCGCCGGCGCACGCATATTGCCCGCTTCGGGACGCTTATGCGAGGCCCCGGGGAGGACGAATTGGCTCACCCGAGCGTCAGGCAATGTACTCAGAGCCGCCGAGCAGATCGGCAGTTATGGCACGCGATGTCAGGTCGGCAGCAACATATGGGTAGAACCGACCTGTGTGGAGACGATCATGAGCGCGACAGATGGCGGGCTAGGCGGACCGGGTCCGGAGGAACGGCGCGAGCTCGCGAGGGAGGATGAGCATTCGGCTCGCGACGATGTGCGCGAGTTGGCCGATGCCGAAGTGGACGCGGTGGAGGAGGACGACGGCGAGGAGTCTGTCGAGGAGATGCTGGAGCTCGATCAGACGGAGCTCGACGAGTTGGGGCTGACTCTCGACGATCCGCATCAGCCCGACGCGGAGTAGCCGTTCGCTGCTGTACGTCGGTACCGACGGCACAAGTCCCCGATCCGGTGGCGTTCGACGAGTGCCGATCGGCAGTTCTCTCATAGGTGCAGGTCGCTCACTTGAGCGCGCAGAAGCTCTACGAGCGGTTTCTGAGTGACCGCGGTACTGTCTCGCCCCGGTACGCCAGCTCGGCGTACTTGCGGGGCGGTGGCTCCTCATGGGAGCCGCCGGATGAAATGGAGGTGTGCCATGAGTTATCTGAACGCGTCAAAGTTGACGTTCACGCCGACATGGGGGGCAATGAGCGCGGACGATCGGCTTGCGGAGCAGGTCGCTGCGCTCGAGCTAGTCGCGAAGTACGGCGGCAAGATCGAGGGGCAGTGGATCCTGTGGTCTGACGGTGTCTTGTTGAGCATCACCACGTATCCCGATATGGCGTCGTCGATGAAAGCCGAGTTGGCGATCGGTCAGCGCGGCGCGTTCCTATTGCAGAGTCAGCCTGCGTTGACCCTCGACGAAATAGTCGGCTTCCAAGGCGAGATCGCTGGGGCTTGACGCGTTCGACGTGAGGCGGTACGGGCGGCGCTAGCTGTTGTTTCCAGGGACGTTGTTGACATCCACCGGTGAGTGAGCCTCCCGGGTGAGTGTGGAGCTGTTCAACGGCAACACACCAACCCAGGAGGCTCTCGTGCACGCTAACGCTCCGTTGACTCCGGAGGGCCGGCTTCGGC
>DATCCI010000343.1:0-5127 GCA_036511415.1 Acidimicrobiia bacterium | reverse complement strand
GACCATCGGTGCTCGTGCTCGACGGCGGTCACCCCATCGGCGTTCTGACCCGTTCCGACGTGCTCGGCTTCCTCGCCGTGAGATCGTCCACATGAGTTCGTCCGCATGAGGGTGCGGCCGTGAGCGCGTCCGGCGGCGACGGCTTCGAGACGCGGGCCATCCACGCGGGTTACGAGCCCGATCCGACCACGGGTGCCATCGTGCCGCCGATCAGCCTGGCCACGACCTTCGCGCAGGACGCGGTGGGCAAGCACCGCGGCTACGAGTACTCGCGCAGCGGCAACCCGACGCGCACCGCGATGGAGAACTGCGTCGCGTCACTCGAAGGCGCCCGGCACGGCCTCGCGTTCGCGAGCGGTCTCGCGGCCGAGGATGCCATCCTCCGCACCCTCGACCCCGGCGACCACGTGATCATCCCGGACGACGCCTACGGCGGCACCTACCGGCTGGTCGCGCGCGTGTACGAGCGCCATGGCATCGCGTGGTCGGCCTGCGACCTGCGCGACTCGCGCGCCCTCGAAACCGCGTGGCTGCCGGAGACGCGCATGGTCTGGATCGAGACACCGACCAACCCGCTGCTCTCGATCGTCGACATCGCGGCCACGGCGCGGGTGGCGCACGAGCGGAACGCGCGTGTCATCGTCGACAACACGTTCGCGACGCCTTACCTGCAACAACCGCTCGCGCTCGGGGCCGACGCGTCGGTGCACTCGTCGACGAAGTATCTCGGCGGCCACTCGGACGTCGTCGGTGGTTTCATCGCGGTGAACGACGCCGAGCTCGCCGACGAGTTGCGGTTCCTGCAGAACGCGATGGGTGCGGTGCCGTCGCCGTTCGACTGCTATCTCGTGTCGCGGGGCGTGAAGACGCTGGCCGTGCGGATGCGTGAGCACTGCACCAACGCGCAGGCGATCGTGCGAATGCTGCGCGAGCACGATGCGGTTGCCGAAGTGCTGTATCCCGACGAGTCCGAGGTCGCCCGGCGGCAGATGCGCGACTTCGGCGGCATGGTGTCGTTCCTGGCGAACGACGAGGACGCCGCGCTCGAGCTCGTCACTCGGACCCGGCTGTTCACCCTGGCCGAGTCGCTCGGCGCGGTGGAGTCGCTCATCGAGCACCCGGCGCGGATGACGCACGCTTCGGCCGCGGGATCACCGCTCGAGGTCGACGCGCGCCTGGTGCGCCTGTCGGTCGGCATCGAATCCGCAGCCGACCTCGTAGCCGACCTCGGACAAGCGCTCGACGCGGTGGCCGGCAGCTGACTCGGGGTCGTTCGGTCACGACTTAGATTCTCCACCGTGACGTACGTGCTCATCCACGGTGGCGGGTCGACGGCGCGGTTCTGGGATCGGCTGTTGCCACATCTCGACCGGCCCGCGGTCGCGGTCGACCTGCCCGGGCGGAACGGGAAGCCGGCAGATTTCGCCACGCTGAGCGTCGACGTCGAGGTCGCTTCGGTGCTCGCCGACATCGACGCGGCCGGCGTGGCCGAGCCGGTTGTCGTCGTGGCGCACTCCTCGGGCGGTCTCGTCGTTCCGGGTGTCGTGGCCGGTCTCGGCAACCGGGTCGCGCACGTCGTGCTCAGCGCGGCGCTCGTGCCCGCAGAGGGCGGGTGCGGGATCGATTGCATGAAGCCAAAGCATCGCGACGGGCTGGTCGCGTCTGTGGCGGCGGCGCGTCGCGAGGGCACCGTCATCACCCTGCCCGGGCCGCCGGTCGATCCCGAATCGTTCCGGCTCGCATACGGCGGTGATCCGCTCGACGACGACACGCTCGCCTTCATGGTCGACCCGGTGCGGTGTGTTCCCGACACCGTCCACCACTACTTCCAACCGGTCCGCTGGTCGATCACCGCGCGCGTGCCGGTTACCTACCTCCTCAACACACGCGACCGGCCCGTGCCGCCGGAGACCCAAGAACGGATGGTCACGGACCTTCCGCGCTCTCCCCACGTGATCCGTCTGGACTCGGGTCACGTACCGGCAGTCACCGCGCCGGAGGCGTTCGCCTCGTTGCTCGAGTCGGCGACCCGCGAACCGCCGGACATCGACACCGGGAGATAGTGCGCACCGAGAAATGGCTGCACGCGCCTCCGGTGAACGTCGTAGCGTGCAGCCGGTGCGCGTCACCTTCTACATCCACGACGAGTCCAAACGCATCTGCGGTTGGGACGCGACGCTCACCCGCCGACGGCGCGTCCGCGGCTCGCTCATGGGATACGGCAACGGCTTGCCGCACGATCTCGCGCAGTACGTGATCGAGGCGGCCGCGTCGTACGAGAACGGTTTCTGGGGCCTCGTCGCGCGCGGCGCGACCTTCGAGAGCACCGGTCGGCGCCGTACGAAGCCCGGCCGAGCCCTCATCGCCGAGCATCGCGTGGATATTGCCGGGTCCGAACGGCTCGCGGGAGCGCACCTCTCGGCCTGGAAGGCGGGGAGGGAGACGGTCGCCACCGCGGCCCTCGATCGGGCGCGGGCTCAGTGGTGCCACCTCGCGGGCGACCGGCTCGTCTTCGAGTGGCCGTCGCCGCTCGGACACGTCGAGCGCACGACGGCCCTCGTGCCGTGAGCTCGAGCGGAAACGGCTACGGGAACGACTGACCGACGAGGCGCCGCTGCTTCAGCTGCGCCTTGGCGTAGTCCTTGTTCATCAGCGCGATGAAGTCGATCGAGATCGACTTCGGGCACGCGGCCTCGCATTCGCGGTGGTTCGTGCACGAGCCGAAATAGGTCTCCATGGTCTCGACCATGGAGACCGTGCGGTCCCAGCGCTCGGCCTGGCCCTGGGGCAACAGGTTGAGATGTTGCATCTTCGCGGAGGTGAACAGTTGGGCCGCCCCGTTGGGGCACGCGGCCACGCAGGCGCCGCATCCGATGCACGCGGCCGCGTCCATCGCCGCGTCGGCCACGGGCTTTGGGATCGGGATCAGGTTGCCGTCGGGCGCGCCGCCGGTGCCGACGCCGACATAGCCGCCCGCCTCGATGATGCGGTCGAACGTGCTGCGGTCGACGATGAGGTCCTTGACGAGCGGGAAGCCCGCGGCGCGCCACGGCTCGATCGTGAGGTGGTCGCCGTCGCGGAACTTGCGCATGTGGAGCTGGCACGTCGCAGTGGCGCGTTCCG
The DNA here is from genome assembly GCA_036511415.1 of Acidimicrobiia bacterium. Classification (GTDB taxonomy): domain Bacteria; phylum Actinomycetota; class Acidimicrobiia; order IMCC26256; family PALSA-610; genus PALSA-610. The sequence goes on along the minus strand of DATCCI010000343.1, from coordinate 2,004 downwards.
GCCCGTGCGCCTGCCCGTTGATCATGAACCCGCACGCCCCGCAGATGCCCTCGCGGCAGTCGTGGTCGAACGCGATGGGCTCCTTGCCGTCGTGCATCAGCCGCTCGTTCACGATGTCGAGCATCTCGAGGAACGACATGTCGGGGCTCACGCCGGGCACGTCGTACGTCTCGAACTTGCCGGCGACGTCCGGGCCCGGTTGGCGCCAGACGGTCAAGGTGATGCGCATCGCGGCGTTGTTCGTGGAGGCGTTGTTCGTGGAGGCGTTGTTCGTGGAGGCGTTGTTCGTGGAGGCGTTACTCATCGGATCCTCTACTTGTAGGAGCGCGTCGACGGGTGGACGAACTCGAAGTTCAGCTGTTCCTTGTGCACCTCGGGCTCGGTCTCGACGCCCTTCCACTCCCACGCCGCGACGTACGCGAAGTTCTCGTCGTCGCGCAACGCCTCGCCGTCTTCGGTCTGATACTCCTCGCGGAAGTGCCCGCCGCAACTCTCGTTGCGCTTCAACGCGTCGAGCACGAGCAGTTCGCCGAACTCGAGGAAGTCGGCGACGCGCCCGGCCTTCTCGAGGGCCTGGTTGCGGCTCTCGTTCTCGCCGAGCACGCACACGTTCTTCCAGAACTCCTCGCGGATCGCGGGGATCTCGGCGAGCGCCTTCGAGAGGCTCTGCTCGCTGCGCGCCATGCCGCAGTTGTCCCACAGCACGTGGCCCAGCTCACGGTGCAGCTCGTCGACCGTCTTGGTGCCCTTGATCGACAGCATCCGGCGCGTCTGCTCCTCGACCGAGTGCTCCGACTCTGTGAACGCCGGGTCGGCGATGGAGAGGGGCTTCGTGCCGAGCAGCGGCGCGAGGTAGTCGCCGATCGTGTACGGCAGGACGAAGTAGCCGTCGGCGAGCCCCTGCATGAGCGCCGACGCGCCGAGCCGGTTCGCGCCGTGGTCGGAGAAGTTCGCCTCGCCGAGCACGAACAACCCGGGCAGGTTGCTCATGAGGTTGTAGTCGACCCAGAGCCCGCCCATCGTGTAGTGGACGGCGGGGTAGATCCGCATCGGAAGCTTGAACGGATCTTCACCGGTGATGCGGTCGTACATCTCGAAGAGGTTGCCGTAGCGCTCCTCGATCACCGCGTGACCGAGTCGTTCGGTGGATTCGGTGAAATCGAGGTACGCGCCGTTCTTGAGCGGCCCGACGCCGCGGCCCGCGTCGACCTCGTGCTTGATCGCGCGCGACGCGACGTCGCGCGGCACGAGGTTTCCGAACGCGGGATACCGGCGCTCGAGGAAGTAGTCGCGATCGTCTTCGGGGATCTGATCGGCCGAACGCCCGTCGTCCATCTTCTTCGGGATCCAGACGCGGCCGTCGTTGCGCAACGACTCCGACATCAGCGTGAGCTTGCTCTGGAACTCGTCGCTCGCCGGTATGCACGTGGGGTGGATCTGCGTGTAGCACGGGTTCGCGAAGTAGGCGCCCTTCTTCGCGGCGCGCCAGGCCGCGGTGACGTTCGAGTTCTTCGCGTTCGTCGACAGGTAGAACGCGTTGCCATATCCACCCGTTGCGAGCACGACCGCGTGCCCCGACATCGAGAACACTTCTCCGGTGTTCAGGTCGCGGCACACGATGCCCGCAGTGCGCCCGTCCTTGACGACGACGTCGAGCATCTCGGTGCGCGGGTAGAGCTGTACGCCGTACGAGTGCACGGCGCGCATGAGCGCCTGGTACGCGCCGAGCAGGAGCTGCTGACCGGTCTGGCCCCGAGCGTAGAACGTGCGCGACACCTGCGCGCCGCCGAACGACCGGTTGTCGAGCAGGCCGCCGTACTCGCGGGCGAACGGCACGCCTTGCGCGACGCACTGGTCAATGATGTTCACGCTGACTTGCGCGAGCCGATAGACGTTCGCCTCGCGCGCGCGGAAGTCGCCGCCCTTGATGGTGTCGTAGAACAGCCGGTAGATGCTGTCGCCGTCGTTCGGGTAGTTCTTCGCGGCGTTGATGCCGCCCTGTGC
>DATCCI010000342.1:0-2923 GCA_036511415.1 Acidimicrobiia bacterium | reverse complement strand
GGCCCCGCCGCTCCTCGTCGCCCGGGTCGGACCCGCTCAGGTCTGGTGTTCGAGCCGCGCCCACGGCAACGTCGGCGACCACGTCGGTGACGACCCGGTCGTCGTCGCGCGCAACCGAGCCGCCCTCGCGGAGCGCATCGGCCCCGAGCCGTTGGAGTGGGTCTGGCTCCACCAGGTGCACGGAGCCGCGGTCCACGTCGTGACCGGGTCGGGCGCCGGGCCGCGCGCCGGGCCAGGCGCCGACCCCCCCGTCGCCGATGGAGTCGTCGCGAGCGCTCGGGGTGTCCCGCTCGCGGTCGTCACGGCCGACTGCGCGCCGCTCGTCGTCGCGTGCGACGACGCGGTCGGTGTCGTGCACGCCGGCCATCGCGGCTTGGCGGCCGGAGTGATCGAGGCCGCTATCGCGCGCCTGCGCGACATCGGAACCGGCGACGTGCGCGCGTTCCTCGGTCCGTGCATCCGCGCGCCGCGTTACGAGTTCGGCGCAGACGATCTCGCACCCTTCGTCGCGCAGTTCGGTCCCGTTGTCGAAGGACGAACCCGCGACGGCCGGACCGCGCTGGACATCCCCGCCGCGATCCGGGTCGTGCTCGAACGCACCGGCGTCGTCGCCTTCGACGACTGCGGGGTCTGCACCGCCGATTCCGAGGGCTACTTCTCGTATCGGCGCGACGCGGACACGGGACGTCAGGCGACGGTCGTGGTGCGCGCATGAGCCCGGACGGCGTAGCCGAGAGATTGACCGAGGTGCGAGAGCGCATCGCGGCGGCGGCGCGCTCAGCCGGTCGCGAACCCGAATCGGTGACCCTCGTCGTCGTCACGAAGGAGGTCGACGTCGCAGGCGTACACGCGGCGATCGCCGCGGGGGCATACGAGCTCGGCGAGAACCGCGCTCAGGAGCTCGTCGCGAAGGTCGAAGCGTTGGCCGGCGCCGACGAGCCGGCACGGTCCGCGGTGCGCTGGCACTTCATCGGGCGTCTACAGCGCAACAAGGTGCGCGCCGTTGCGCCCTACGTCGCGCTCTGGCAGTCGATCGACCGCGCCGATCTCGCAGCCGAGGTCGGTCGCCGCTCGCCCGGCGCCGCCGTGCTGGTACAGGTCAATATGACCGGTGAGGTCCAAAAGGGCGGCTGCGCGCCGGACGAGACGGATGCCCTCGTGCAGGCGTGCCGGGAGCAGGGTTGCCGCGTCGAAGGACTGATGACGGTTCCGGCTGCCGTCGGCGACCCCCGAGGCGTCTTCGCCCGACTCCGGCGCATGACCGACCGTCTGGGGCTCGGCGTCTGCTCTATGGGGATGAGCGGCGACTTCGAGGTCGCGATCGGCGAAGGCGCCACGATGGTGCGGGTCGGCGGCGCGATCTTCGGTCCGCGGCCGGGGGGCAGCGGCGCGCGACGATAGCCTTGCGCAACGCAGCGCCGGGCGGCGAAGCGCGACACCCGAGACAGCCCCGAGCCCGAGCAAGAGAGGGCCCGAGCAAGAGGGCCCAAGCAAGAGGGCCCAAGCAAGAGGGCATGGAAGAATCCGCACGGACGGGAAGGGACGCCGCATGTCGGTCTTTCACAAGACGATGGTCTGGCTGGGCCTCGTCGATGACGAGTACTACGGCGAGGACGACGAGTACTACGCGGACGAGTACGGAGAACCGATCAGCGCGCCCGCGCGCCAACCCGCGCGCCAACCCGCGCGCGCGACAGCCGGCACAACCACGACCGCGCCTTCGATGACCGAGCCGAGCCCGCTCACGGTGATCCGCAGTCGGCGCGAACGAGAAGACGCGAACGCGATGGCATCACCGGCGGTCGCGCCCCGCGCGTCCGCGGTGAAGCCGATTCCGATGCCCGCGACTCGTGTGCACGTGATGGATCCCAAGGGATTCAACGACGCGCAGGAGGTCGGGGACCGGCTGAAGAACGGGCAGCCCGTCATCTTGAACCTGCAAGGTGTCGATCGCGATCTGCAGCGCCGCCTGATCGACTTCGCCAGCGGACTCGCCTACGCGTTGAACGGCACCATGTCGAAAGCGGCCGACCAGGTGTTCCTGCTCACGCCGTCGAACGTCGAGGTCTCCGACGAGGAGAAGGAGCGCCTGCAGGCCCGAGGCCTGTATCGCACCGTTCGCTCGTAATGCAGATTCTCTGCGCGGCGCTGAACGTCTATCTGCTCGTGTTGTTGGCCCGTGCAATCATGTCGTGGTTCCCGATCCGTCCGGGGACGGGCCTCGCGAGCTTCCTGCACGTGCTCATGCAGCTCACCGAGCCGGTGCTCGCTCCCGTCCGGCGCATCATCCCGCCGGCGGGGATGTTCGACCTGTCGTTCATCGTGGTGTTCATCGGGATCGAGCTCGTGCACACGGCGATCGGTTGTTCGGGCCAGATCTTCTGATCGCAGGTACACCAGGGCTCGGACCAGCCGGTCTACGATGGCGCGCATGGAGATCACAGCGCGAGAGCTCCGCGACATCGAAATTCACTCCGAGATCCGCGGCTACAGCCGCGACGAGGTGAACGACCTCCTCGAGCGTGCCGCCGCCTCGATCGACGCCGCGAATCAGCGGGTCACGCAGCTGCAGGAGCGGCTGACGTCGGCGCAGGGCGAGTCGGGTCGTACCCACGAGACCGAGGACATTCTGCATCGCACGTTGCTGCTCGCGCAGCGCGCGGCCGACGAGGCAGTCGCCGAGGCGACCGCGAAATCGCGCCAGATGCTCGACGAGGCCGAGATGTCTTCGCGCCGGCTCGTCGCCGATGCAGAAGCCGAGGCCCGGCGCCGCGGCGAATCGGAACGCCGGAGGCTCGAGCAAGAGGTCGTCGAGCTGGCCGGACGCCGCGACACGTTGCTCGCCGACGTCGAGGCGATGACGCGCTTCGAAGCCGAGTACCGCGAGCGCCTCGTGCGCGCGCTCGAGAGCGATCTCTCCGCG
>DATCCI010000341.1:0-2393 GCA_036511415.1 Acidimicrobiia bacterium | reverse complement strand
CTCTTGAATTCCGTGTCGGTCGTGTCGCGCAGCGCGGCGACGATCTCGGCATGGGTCGGCGCGGGTCCGAGATAGTCGTCTTCGGGAGGATGCCGCTCCCCGCCGCCGAGCACCACGTGATAGCCGTAGAGCGCGGCGCCGAGCGCGAGTCCGCGATCACCGGCGTTGGGCATCACGTAGATCTCTTCGAACGAGGTCTCGCGCACGATCTTCGCGTTCGCAACGCAGTTCAGGGCCACTCCGCCGGCGACCGCGAGACGGCGTTGACCGGTGCGGGCCTGCAACGCCCGCGCGACGTGCACGATGATCTCCTCGGTGATCGCCTGACAACTCCAGGCGATGTCGTAGTGATCTTGCGTGAGGGGCGCGCCGCGTTCTCGCCGCGGACAGAACTCCCGCATGTCGTCGAGATAGCGGAGCCCGTCGCCCGTCGGCCGCTGCCGAAGCTCGAACCCGCCGTCGTCGAGGAGATCGAGCGCGTCGTCGCGAACCCGGCGGTAGAAGCGGTCCGTGCCGAACGACGCGAGCGCCATCGTGTTTCCCTCTTGCTCCTCGCGAAAGCCGAGGTGCCGGGTAACGCTCGAGTACAGCGCGCCCACCGAGTTCGGCATCACCACTTCGGAGAGTACGCGCACCCGGCCGTCACGACCTTCGGCGGTGGTCGTCGAGATGCATCGGCCGCCGAGCCGCTCGAGGGTCTCGCCCGTGCCGTCGATCGTCAGGATCGCCGCGTCATCGAACGGACTGGAGAGGTACGCCTGATACGCGTGGCAAAGATGATGCTCGAGATCGAACTGCGTCTTGGTCTCCGAGAAGTAGTCGCAGAACAACTCGTAGGGTTCGAGGTCTTCGGAAATCGGCCGGATGTTGTCGTACACCTGACGAGATCGATGTCTGCCCGCTTCAGCTCCGATTCCCCGCACACTGCATGCAGCATCTTGGGGAACACATCGTAGAAATCGGCGATCGGCGGAACCTCACCAAACCCGAACGATTGCGTGAGCACGCCTGCGAACGCCATGCCGTACTGCGGCACCGTCGCAAGAGAGAACTTCACGCGCGTCAGCCGTTCGAGGTTCACCGCCGAGACGACCCGGCCGTCCTCCACCAGACAGATAGCCGTGCCGTGCCCCGAAAAGCTGAGGCCGAGCACCTTCACGGCACCCGAGTACCCACTCCCGCGGGATCCGACACCTCCGGTATGCTGTCCGCCATGGCTGAGGCGGAGCCGAAACTCGCGCGGGGGACCAGACTCACGGTCGGTCGGGTCAACGCCCTCGGTCCGGCGTTGCTGAGCATCTCCACGCCCGCCGGGCAGGCCCAACGCATCAAGATGACGAACGAAACGGTCGTCGTGAAGGGTGCGGTCGGCAGTTTCGACGACGTGTACGCCGGAGCACGCGTCGTCGTCAAGAAACTGCCGGGCGCGATGAAGGACGCGGCCGAGGTCGTCGTCTTACCCGCGGAGAGTCATCACGGCCTGCCCGTGGTTGCCGTCGACGCGGATTCGATGACCCTCAAGAACCTCTTGGGCGAACTGTTCACCGTCAACACGGCCGGAGCCCAGATCGACACGACGAGGCTCGCGACAATCGGCGAGATCACGATGGGGTCGACCATCTTCGTGCGGGCGAGGACCGCCGATTCCCGCAGCCTGGCTGCGGACGAGATCATCGTCTTGCCCGACGACACCGCCTTCGGCAGCTGAGCCTGCTCGCATATCGCCACCGCCGTCGCTCGGTGTCGACCCGGGCCGCACCGGTCGAGAACACGTGATCCCGCTTTACGCCGTGCACGTGGACGAGGAGGCGGAGCAGCTCGTGCTCGACGTCCTGCGCTCCGGACGCATCGCGCAAGGTCCGATGGTGGAGCGCCTCGAGGCCGGTTTCGCGTCGTTGTGCGGCGTGGACCACGCGATCGCCGTGACGAACGGCACCGTCGCGCTCGTCGCGGCGTTGCAGGCGCTGGGAATCGGGCCCGGCGACGAGGTGGTGACCTCTCCCTTCACGTTCGCGGCCACGCTGAATGCCATCCTCGAGTGCGGCGCGGTCGCGCGGTTCGCCGACATCGACCCGCGAACGTTCACCGTCGACCCGGCGGCCGTTGCCGACGCGATCACCTCTCGCACTCGCGTCCTCATGCCCGTACATCTCTACGGCCAAGCCGCCGACATGGCGCGCATCGCGTCGCTGGCGGCCGATCGCGGTCTCGCGATCGTCGAGGACGCCGCGCAGGCACACGGCGCGACGATCGGCGACCGTGCGGCGGGTTCGTTCGGGCTGGGTTCCTTCTCGCTGTACGCAACCAAGAACGTCACGAGCGGCGAAGGCGGCATTCTCACGACCGACGACCCTCTGCTCGCCGACACGCTGCGCGTCCTGCGCAACGAGGGG
>DATCCI010000340.1:0-2042 GCA_036511415.1 Acidimicrobiia bacterium | reverse complement strand
TCATGAACGACGCGTCGTCGAAGGCCAGGAAGAGCGCGGCTCGCGCCAGCTCCTCGGCGTGCCCGAGCCGGCCCATCGGGATGTGCACCATGCGGCGCGCCCGCCGGGCCGGATCGGACAGCAGCTCCTCGAGCAACGGCGTCTGGATCGGTCCCGGACACAGTGCGTTCACCCGGATGTCCCGGCGCGCGTACTCGACCGCGATCTCACGAGTCATCGAGAGCACGCCGCCCTTGCTCGCCGTGTACGCGATCTGCGCGGTGGCCGCACCCACCAGCGCGACGAACGACGCCACGTTGACGATGCTGCCACCGCCCGAAGCGATCATCGCCGGGATCCCGGCCCGACATCCGAGCCAGACGCCCTTGAGGTTGATCTCCATCACCTTCTCCCACGTCGACTCGGGGGTGTCGAGCACGCCCCCGTCGTCGGCGGGAAAGATCCCGGCGTTGTTGTAGAGCACGTGCAGCGCGCCGTAGGTGTCGGTGGCGCATCGCACCATCGCCTCGCAGTCGCCGCGGCGCGACACGTCGGCACGCACGTAGGTCGCGTCGCCTCCGGCGGCGCGCACGGCGGCGACGGTCGCGTTCCCGGCATCGTCGACCACGTCGGTGACGACGACGCGCGCGCCCTCGCTCGCGAACAGCTCGGCTGCCGCTCGACCCATCCCGCTCCCCGCGCCCGTGATGAGCGCGACCTTGCCTTCGAGCCTTTGCGTCAAGACGTCACCTTCTCGTAGTCGCGCGGCCCCTCCACCACCTCGATCTGGAGCGCGGCGGTGAAGCAGGCGTCGAGGCGTGGGGTGTTCTCCCGGACGAAGTCGTCCATGTGACCGGTGATCGGCGTGATCGCATTGACGGCGGGGTAGATGAACCTCACCTTGGCCTTCGTCGTCGCCGACTTCGCGAGGTCGTCGGCGTAACGGCTGCGCGCGTCGATCATGCGACCCCAGTCGGTGCTCCAACCCTGCACCGCGGTGGCCGGCGTCTTCGCGCGCGGGTGGACCGTCGCGAATTGCTCCACCATGGCGCGCAACACCGCGTCTTCGGCCCGAACCCGCGCGACCCGGTCGGCGCCGAGGCGCGGATCGGGGTTGGGCAGCGCCTTCAGCCGGGCCTGCGCCCGGTCGCACGCGGCGGAGAGCGCCGCCGCGGACACGCGGTCGAGCCGCTCCGGGGAGTGCGACCCGACGAGCGTCCAGCCCAAGATGATCCCGATGCACAGGATCGCGACGAACAACGTCAAGACGATGAACTCCCACGGCGCGTGGGAACGGCCGGGTTTCGCCCGGTGCACGGCTCCGTTGGCGTGCGGGGCCTCGAAGATCGGCGGCGCCGACTCCCCGGGCGGTGGTTCCTGGGGCTCGTCGGGCACCGCTGCATCCTCCCTGTCCGCGCCCCGCCGTCGCCAACCGGGGCCCACGATCCTCCGGCGCCCACGCGCCGATCTCGCGCCGGCCGCGGGTGAGGCGGATCAGGCGAGGCCGAGGAGCATCGTCAACGCGTTGCCGTGTTCGGCCACGACCTCGAACCCGTAACGCGCGTACATGCGCTTGGCCGGATTCTCGATGTTCACGCTCAGACTGATTGCCCGCTCGCGATCGCGTTCGGCGCGCGCGAGCACGGAGCCCAGCAGCAGCGTGCCGACCCGTTGGCGGCGGAACTCGGGATACACGGCGATCGAGAGCTCGGGAACGTCGTCGGCGACGTAGCCGTAGCCGGGCTCGGCCGCGGTGAATCGGCGTAGCCACGCGGCGCCCACCGGCTCGTCGCGACGATCGAGCGCGCACAACGCGATGTCGCCGGACCGCCCCCAGTCGGCGATGTAGCGCGCGTTCTCGGGGACCGAGAGCACCGACTCGAGCGACGGCCGCTCCTCGGCGCCGTCGTCGCGCCAGTTGACGGCTTCGTACAACATTTCGGCGAGGAACGCCGGGTCGGCTTGCGCGCTGAGCCGGAACACTCGCCCAGCCTAGGGTGGCGAGATGGGCCGCCGACCGCTTTCCGCGGTGCTCGTCGCCGCGGTGTTGGCGGCGGGCGCGT
>DATCCI010000339.1:0-2938 GCA_036511415.1 Acidimicrobiia bacterium | reverse complement strand
CGCCGGCGCGGCCGCCGAGCGAGGTGACTCGCTCGACCAGGTCGCAGCCGTTGCCACCTCCGCCGTGAACGCCACCCGCACCATGGGCGTTGGGCTGTCGCCGGCCATCTTGCCGAGCGCAGGCAAGCCGACCTTCGAGCTCGGCGAGGGCGAGATGGAGATCGGCATCGGCATTCACGGAGAGCCGGGCGTGCACCGTGGCCCTCTCGAGAGCGCCGACGAGGTGACGGAGCGCCTGGTCGGGGCGATCTCCGACGACATGAAGCTGCAGTCCGGTGACCGGGTTGCGGTGCTCGTCAACGGGCTCGGGGCTACACCGCTCGAAGAGCTGTACGTCATGTACCGCCGGGCGTTCCGGTTGCTCGGCGACCTCGGGGTCGCGGTGCACCGGCCGTATGTAGGCGAGTTCGCGACGAGCCTCGAGATGGCGGGCGCGTCGGTGTCGGTGATCCGGCTCGACGACGAGTTGACGGCGTTACTCGATGCGCCGGCGGCGTCACCGTTCTTCCGCCAATGAACGGCGCTGGCGTGGTCGCGCTGCTCGACGAGGCGCTCGCTCGGCTGGCCGAGAGCCGCGACGAGCTGCGCGACCTCGATGCCGCACTCGGTGACGGTGACCTCGGTGTCACCGTCAGCAAGGGTTGCGAAGCGGTCAGGGCCCGGTTGGCCGACCTCACCGAACCGTCGCCCGCTGATGTGCTGCGTACAGCGGGGACGGCGTTCGCTAGCGCCAACCCCTCCACCATGGCTGCGCTCGTCGGCGGAGCGCTGCTCGTCGGTGCCAAGACGGTCGCAGAGGCCACCGATCTCGGTCCTGGCGAGACAGTCGCGTTCGTCCGCGCCGCTGCAGCGAGCATCGCGACCCGAGGCAAGGCCCAGCTCGGCGACAAGACCATTCTTGACGCGATTCTGCCGTCGCTCGACGCGCTCAACGCGACCACTGACGGTGACCGCCTCGAAGCCATGGTGACGGCCGCGCGGCGCGCGGTCGACGAGACGACGCCGTTGCAGTCGCGGCGCGGGCGAGCCGCCTGGATCGGCGAGCGTAGCGCCGGACACCCCGACCCGGGCGCGACGGCATACCTGAGGCTGCTCGAAGCGCTGCACGCGTCCTGGCCGACGTAACGAGGAGGAACCAGATGCTCGAGAAGCACGTGCGCGCGGCAGAGATGTCCACCGGTTCCTCGACACCCAGGAGGACCTCGGTCTCGTCTGCAAGATCAGCAACGGCGCCAAGATCGGGCCGCCCGATCGGCGGTATCCGAAGCACACCTGAGCCGCACCGGCTCATATCAACGATGAAAGGCCAATCATGAAGGCAGTTGTTCTCACCACGCCGTCGCCGCTCGACCGCGGCCCACTACAACTCAAGGAGGTCGCTGAGCCGACACCTGGTCCCGGCGAGATCGTCATCCAGGTTCGCGCCTGCGGCGTGTGCCGCTCGAACCTTCACATGATCGAGGGTGATTGGGTCGCGGCGGGTGTTCCGGCGAAGACCCCGATCATCCCCGGGCACGAGGTCGTGGGCGTCGTCGCCGCAGTCGGTGACGCGGTCGACCAACTGCGGATCGGCGACCGCGTCGGCGTCCAACCGCTGTGGTCGACGTGTGGTGTTTGCTCGTACTGTATGTCCGGCGCTGAGCAGCTCTGCCAGACCAAGAAGATCACCGGTGAGACGGTCGACGGTGGGTACGCCGAGTTGATGCTTGCGAAGGCCGCGCACACCTACGCATTGCCAGACTCGCTTGAGGATGTCGAGGCCGCGTCGCTCTTCTGCCCGGGTATCACCGGGTACGGCGCGGTCGCCAAAGCGCGGTTGTCCCCCGCAAAGAGCGTCGCAGTGTTCGGTGTGGGTGGCGTTGGGCACGTCGCACTGCAGTTCGCGAAGCTGACCGGCGCGGAGACAGTAGCGGTTACCCGCGGCGCAAAGCGGCTCGACCTGTCCGAGGAACTCGGCGCCTCCCGCATCGTCGACGCCTCTCGAGGTGACGCCGGAGAGGTGCTGCGCAAGAGCGGAGGGGTCGACGCAGCCCTTGTCTTCGCCCCGTCGAACGACGTCGTCCGCCAGGCCATCGAGGCCACGAAGCCCGGAGGTATCGTAGTCATCGGAGTCAACGCCGACATCGGGCCGTTCCCATTCGTGGAGGAGAAGACGGTCGTCGGCTCACTCCTCGGGTCACGGCAGATGATGCGCGAGGTCTTGCGGATCGCGGGTGAAGGCCGCGTGAGGGTCCGCGCGGAGAGTTACCCGCTCGAACAGGCCGAAGATGCGCTTCGCAAGCTCGCGCGCGGCGACGTCCGTGGTCGCCTCGTCCTCGTTCCTTGACTGGTTGTCGTCGAATTGATGCCGGACGTCGAATATATGGCGTCAGCCCGACCTCACTCGTCTAGATCGCAGTGAGCACGTCGCGGGCTGTCGCATCGTCTGTCACCAGAACGTTGATCAGCCCGCCGCGTAGGGCGCCGAGGATCGCTTCCGCCTTGGCGGCGCCGACCGCCACGCCGACCACCCGTGGGATCCGGCGCAGGGCCGCGACGTCGATGGTGACGATGCGGCGGGTGAGCTCGGCGTCAACGAGCTCGCCGTCCACGCTGAACAGATGACCGCACACGTCACCGACGGCACCGGAGCGTCGTATCTCGGTGATGCCGCGCCGGGTCAGATAGCCGGCGCGCAGGAACGACGACACCGACGGCACCAGCGCGCCGATACCCACGACCGCGAGATCGGCATGCGCGGCGGCGGCGAGAGTCTCACGGACGTCACGTTGGCGTAGCAATGCAGCGGCCACTCGCTCCTCGTCGACGACGAGCGGCGCGTTCAAGTACCGACATCGGCCTCCGAGGGAATCGGCAAGGCGACGTGCCAGTTCTGTGCCGTCGACGCCGGGGTCGCGGCTACCCGCACCACCGAGCATCTGGATGACCTCGACGTTTC
>DATCCI010000338.1:0-2830 GCA_036511415.1 Acidimicrobiia bacterium | reverse complement strand
GAGCTCTCGCGCGACGTCGTGGTACGGGCGCGCGCGGTAATGCACCTCGACCAGCGCGTCACGATGCTCCGCACTCAACTTCTGGAGAGCCTCCTCGACCTGCCACGCGATGAGCACGCGCTCGACGTCGTCGTCGAGCACGATCGGCTCGTTCATCCCGCTCCCGGACGCCAGCGCCGGTCGTACCGCGCGTGCCCGGGAAAGATCGATGACCACGTTGCGCACGATCGCGAACAGCCACGTGCGCAACGAGCCGAGCGCGTCGTCGAAGCGGTTCGCCGCCTGCCAGGCGCGGACGAACGTCTCCTGGACGGCCTCCTCGGCGAGGCCCCGATCGCCGAGCGAGCGCAGTGCGAACCGGTACAGCTCGGGCCCGTGCGCGGCGTACACCGCCCGCACGCCGTCGTCGTTCGCCAGCACGGGCCGCGCTGTGTCCATCACTGTGAGGATACGGCCGCGGACATCAGCGAGTTCATCGAACCAGCCGGGGCCACCGTCCGTACAAAGGAGGTCCGAAGGTCGAAGACGTGTCCAGGGGGATCCATGCGCCAGCTCCAAGTCCGCGCGCTCGCAACGCTCGCGGTCGCCGCATTCGCACTTGCCGCATGCGGGAGCAGCAGCAAGTCCTCGGGCCCCACGGCGTCCACCGCCTCGACCACGGCGGCATCCTCCACCACGGTCGCGCCGACACCCACGACTGCGGCGGCATCCGCCGACGTCAAGGTCGGGACGACCTCACTCGGCCAGGTGCTGACCGACGCTCAAGGCCTCACGTTGTACCGCTTCGACAACGACACCACGGCCGGCCAGAGCACGTGCACCACCGACCCGTGCGCGTCGACGTGGCCGGCCGCAACCGTGACCGGTACGCCGGCACCCGGTGCGGGCGTCGACGCCTCGAAGTTGTCGACGTTCAAGCGGCCCGACGGCACGACGCAGCTTCAGATCGACGGCCACCCGCTCTACCACTTCGTGAACGACAAGAAGGCCGGCGACACGATGGGCCAGGGGATCCTCGGCAAGTGGTTCGCCGCCGGACCGACCGGCGCGAAGGTCGGCGCCTGACACTCAACTGTTCGGGAAGAAGAGCGAGACGATCTGCTCGTCGACGACGGGCGCTCCCTCGACGTCGGTCCAACGGGTCTGGAACCACGTGACTTCCATCGGTCCGCGGCGCGCGGTGCGTGCGACCGGCTTCGAGGTGCGCATCCGACCTTCGAGCACGTCGCCCACGCTCACCTGGCGGTGATAGGTGAAGTGCTGCTCACCGTGCAGGTAGAGGCCGTCGCGCGCGAAGACCTCCCCGGCGTCGTGTCCCGAGGCCGCGTACAACGAGGCGGTGCCACCCTCGGGTTGCAGGTCGGGGTACGCGCCGGCATCGGACATCACGAACGTGAAGGTGGGCGGCACCGGGACCCGCTCGAAGCCGGCCTCCCGCGCGGCACGCTCTGATCGATAGACCGCACTCGTGTCCTTGACCGCGCGCGCGAATACGGCGACGGGCGCGTGATCGACCCGCACCCGCACCGCCGGGCCCCACTCGTTCCATTCGACGTCGTCGGGTGCGTCGTTCCACTCAGACGACACTCTCACCCGCTTCCACCCGCGGTCGGAGCAACGACGCCAACCTCGCGCGATGCGCCGACGCGTCGCCGAATGCGAGCTGATCGAGCTGCGCTCGCTTCAAGAAGAAATGGAGGTCGTGCTCCCACGTGAACCCGATGCCGCCGTGCACCTGTAACGCCGACGCCATCACGCGTTTCGACGCATCACTGCACCAGATCTTCGCGGTCGACGCGGCGACCGACGCGTCGGCATCGCCGGCGCCGATGCACCACGCGGCCCAATACACCGTCGACCGCATGCCCTCGACATCGACCAACATGTCGGCGCAGCGGTGCTTCACGGCCTGGAACGACCCGATCGGCCGCCCGAACTGCACACGGTCCTTCGCGTACTCGACCGCGAGGTCGAGGACGCGCGACGCGCTCCCGAGGAGATCGGCGCTCGTGAACGTCGCGCCGCGATCCAGCAGCCGCGTCCGCGCCCCGGCATCACCGATCCGGCGCGCGCGCGAGGAATCGAAGGGCAGCCAGCCGAGCTCACGCGTCAGGTCCATCGCCGGCTCGCGCCGGGGCCGGTCGGTCAGCTCCGTCGCGTATACACCGTCGTCGGCGAGCACGATCGCGACATCGGCCGACGGGGCATACGCGACGGGCGCGGCCGCGTCCCACGCCACGCACGCGATCGCGTCGCCCGTCAGCAACCGCTGTACCCACGCGTCGTCACCGGACCGGGCGAAGGCGTCCAGCGCGAGGATCGTCGGAACGAACGGCGCGGGAGCCGCATGCCGGCCGAGCTCCTCGACCAACACCGCGACCTCGACCGACCCGAGCCCGAGCCCGCCGTCGCCTTCGGCCACCTCGACGCCCAGCCAGCCCTGGTCGACCATCGCCCGCCACAGCGCACGGTCGAACGGGGCATCGGTCGTGGTGTGCGCGCGGACGTGCGCCGGCGACGCGAGATCGTCGAGTACGTCGCTCGCGCCCGAGCGCAGCGCCACCTGATCCTCGGTGAGGTCGAAATCCATGCGACCCGAGTCTCGCAGGCGGTGTAACGAAGCCGTCAATCTGACGCTTCGTCGTCGGCGCCGAACGGCCGAGCCGAGCAAGGATCGGTAGATTGCACGTCGCCCCCGATGAAGGAGCCTCGCATGTCGGAAGCACCGGCCAAGCTGCTGTGGAACGGCCAGGAGATCGAGCTCCCCGTGGTGCGCGGCAGTGAGAACGAGTACGCGATCGACATCTCGAAGTTGCGCGCGCAGACCGGG
>DATCCI010000337.1:0-4864 GCA_036511415.1 Acidimicrobiia bacterium | reverse complement strand
AAGGCGAGATCGATGAGTGAGCTGCGGGGCACGTGATCAGGGTACGGGCGCGCGGGCTATTTCAACGAGAAGTAGCCGGGGACGTCGACGTGAGGTGTGTCGAGGTACACCTTTGCTTCGGGGTGTCCCGCGAACCGTCCGTGGCTCCAGCGAACTTCGACGTGTCCGTCGACGGCGCGCTCGGTACGGGAATCGCGCTCGCGCACGACGGCGCGCCACGCGACCACGGGTTGACCTCCCGCGCGGGGCTCGACGTCGAACGTGCGGAGCTCGAAGTGCCGGCGCCAGTCCCAGGGCGTGGCGATACGCAATCGCAGGAAGCCGGTCGGTGCCGCGCCGAGCACGAAGTAGGGCGCGCTGCCGATCCGCAACAAGCGCCACAACATCGACTCCGCATCGGTTCCGATCGCCGCGCGCCAGCGTTGTGCGGACGCGTCGGCAACGCGGCTGACCATTGTCTCGTAGTGGCCGACGGTGTCGCCCGGCCAGCCGTCGCGCAAACGGTGGCCGAGCTCCTGGCGTTGCTTGACGTCGAGCGCGTCCACCGCTGCCGGCAGCCCGTGGTCGGGCGGGAGAGCCGAGCGCAGCGCGGAGTACAGGGTCTCGTGTTCGGCCGGCGCGACCTCGCCGAACCAGTCGGCGCCGCGCCGACCGTGCCCACCGGTGAGCAGGCGGTCGAACAGATGCTGCGGCGAAGCGTTGACCACGATGCGGGACAGGTACTTGCAGCTGACCAGATAGACGTGGTCGATCCGCAGATCGGCGGGCACGACTTCGTCGCCGGGAGCGCGATGGGCCCCCTTCCACTCGACGACCAGCGGGACGCGACCCCGCAGGCCTTCGCTCGCGGCCAGGAACATGCCACCGTTCATCAACGCGGCGGTGAAGACGTCGGCATGACGACGCTCCTTCCACGCCCGCAGCAACGTCTCGTAGTCGGACGGCTCGACGTTGAGCAACGCCTCGGGCGCCGCGACCAGCGCGGCCTCGACGTCGTCGAATCCCAACATTCCCAATCCCGTGACGACCTCGGTGATCGTCGTGCGGAGATCGGCCACTACGTGTGCCCACCGGCCGCGTACTTGCGCAGCGCGTCGTAACCGGCCGACGAACGCATCTCGATCACGTCGAAGACGATGTCGTCGGCCGAGCGCAGCGCGATGTCGCCCTCGCTCCCCTTGCGCGGGAGGTGCGACGTGAGGAAGACGATGGGTCCCTTCCCGGCGTGCGCGAGCACGTGGGCGCGGCCGAGCGACTTCCATACGGTGTCGGTCCGCAGCAGTCCGCCGCGCGTGCTCGTGAACGCGCCCGACACGTCGAAGTACCACTCGACCTCGGCCGCGTCGGTCGCGATGAAGTTGATGACCACGCCGGTGCCGCGCACCCGCTGGTTCTTGGCGACGATGGTGAAGCCGGTCTCGCGCAACAGCTCCTCGGCGAGCGCCTGCGCGGCCTTGCCCTCGCGTGACGCGCGCGCCTGGAAGTCGGCGCTGTCGCCGGCGGGTTCGGGTTCGGGCGTCTCCAGGTCGACCGGAGTGGGCGTGCTCGCCGCGCCTTCGTCGCGGACGCGTAGACGCGCGATGTCGACGTAGGTGGGGTCGAGGTCGTACCCGACGAAGCGGCGCCCGAGTCGCGCGGCCGCGACCAGGGTGGAGCCCGATCCCATGAACGGGTCGAGCACGAGGTCGCCGGTGTAGGTGTACAGGCGGATCAGGCGCTCGGGCAGCTCGACGGGAAAGGGCGCCGGATGCGATACGCGCCGGGCGCTCTCGGGCGGGATGTCCCACACGTCGAGGGTCGCGGCCATGAACTCGTCGGCGTCGATGGTGCTCTCCGACGGGAGGCCGGAGCGCTCGCGCTCGGGCCTCGCTTTCGCCCGGTCGAAGCGACCCTTGCTCGCGATGACGACCCGCTCGGTGATGTCGCGCACCACGGGGTTCGCGGCGTTGCGAAACGATCCCCAGGCGCAGTTCCCGGCCGCGCCCTCGCCCTTGCGCCAGATCACCTCGCCCCGCAGCAGCAGCTTCAGGTCGTCCTGCAGGATGTGGATCACGTCGGCCGAGAGGCTCCGGTACGGCTTGCGTCCGAGGTTCGCGACGTTCACCGCGATGCGCCCGCCCGGCTCCAGCTTCCGCGCGCTCTCGGCGAACACCCCGCGCAGCATGTCGAGGTACTCGAGGTAGGACGCCGGGACGCCTTCGCGCTCGAGCTCTTCTTCGTACTGCTTGCCCGCGAAGTACGGCGGTGACGTGACCACGAGCGCGACCGAGTTGTCGTGCACGGCGCGCATCTCGCGCGCATCGGCTTCGACGAACGGTTCGTCGATCTCGTACGGCGCGGGGACGACGTCGTCGCCGGAGAGGGCGGGCGCCTCGAAGCGCTCGTAGAACGCCGATGCGTCGTGGCTCTCGCGCTTGCCGACACCGAAATTCGAGGTTGAAGTGTGCTTCTTCGGATCGCTTCTCTTCGGCTCGCTCTTCGGCTCGCGTTTCCTCGGCTCGCTCTTCTTCGGCGTCGCCATCGTCGGTAGCCTACGCGGCTCCTGCGCCACTCACCGTCGATACGTTCCGACCAACACGCCGCGGGCGATCGCCGTCTCGCGGATCTGGGGCAGGGCCTGGACCGAGCTCGGCGCCGAGCAATCCGGTCCGTTCGACGCGTCGCCGTTGTCGGCGCAGACGTAATCGCGCAGCGCGTACACGGAGAACTGGTAGCGGTGGATGCCTCCCGCCGGCGGGCACGGCGGCGTCCAGCCCCTCGTCCCGCCGGTGTTGTCGAGCTCGCTCACACCCGGCGCGTGGCTCGGCACGCTCCCTGCCGACGGCGGCAACCCGATCACGAGCCAGTGGAGGAAGTCGCCGCCGGGCGCGTCCGGGTCGTCGACGACGACTGCGACGGCCTTGGTCGACGGGGGCACCGCGGTCCAACGGATCGTGGGGGGCGTCCCCGGACCGTCGCACGTGTTGGCGCGCGGGATCGCGCCACCGTTCTCGAACGCGGGGCTCGTGACGGTGATCTTCTCGGGAACACGCGTGGCATCGAGCGCGCTCGTGTCGCGCGACGTGCTCCCACCGCACGCTCCGCCGGCCAGCGTGACGACCGCGACGAGCACGGTCGCGACGCGTCGCGTCATGCGAGGGGCTCGGCGTTGGTCAACGTGCCGCCGACGACGTCGAACCAGAACCCGCCGAGGTTGGGGATCAGCGCGTGCCCGTCTATACCTGTCCGCACCGCGCTGCCCGTCCGCCCCGCGACGATTCGGAGTATCCCGTGGTGCGTCACGATGCACGCGCCGCCGGTGCCCGCGTGCGCGAGTACCCGCGCGAGCGCGGCGTCGAACCGCACGAGGACATCGGCGTCCGCTTCGCCGCCGGGTGGCGAGGTCAGCTCGCCGCGCCGCCACGCGTCGCGCATGCCCGGCCAGTGCTCGTCGATCTCGGCAACGGTGAGTCCCTGCCATTCGCCGCCGTTGCGCTCCCGAAAGCCCGCATCGGCGATGACCGGCGCCTCGACGTGCGCCGCGATGATCTCCGCGGTGCGCGCCGCGCGTTCGAGATCGGAGGTGTAGATCACCCTCGGTGCGAAGCTGTCGTGGGCGAGGGCGCGCGCCCGGCTCGCGGCCTGGGCAACGCCGGCCGGGGTCAACGGTGCCTCCAACCAGCCCTGCCAGCGGCGCTCGACGTTCCATGTCGACTCGCCGTGACGCAGCAGGAGGAGGCGTTGCATGGGAATCACAGTGAAGCAGAGTCGGTTTGACCGCAGCGTTCGGCGCGGCGAAACTTGACCAATCGGTCAAGTTGTGCCGGTGAACGAAGCAGTGATCGCGCGACCTTGGAGGATCCCATGCCGACGGCCGTCATCGTCGATGCCATCCGCACCCCGCTCGGACGGCGCAACGGCAAGCTGAAGGACGTCCACCCCGTCGATCTCGCGGCTCACGTGCTGAGAACGGTGGTCGAGCGCAACGACGTCGACCCCGCGCTCATCGAAGACGTGATCATGGGCTGTGTCATGCAGGTCGGCGAGCAGGGCATCAACGTCGGGCGCAATGCCGCACTCGCCGCGGGCTTCCCCGAGACCACGGTCGGTACCACGATCGACCGCCAGTGCGGGTCGTCGCAGCAGGCGGCGCACTTCGCCGCGCAGGGAGTGATCGCCGGCGCGTACGACGTCGTGATCGCGGCCGGCGTCGAGAGCATGACGCGCGTGCCGATGGGTGCGTCGGTCGCCGACGGTAAGTACGGCTTCCCTTTCGGACCGATGATGACGGGCCGCTACCCCAACCTCGTGCCCCAAGGAATCTCGGCGGAGCTGATCTCCGAGAAATGGGGTATCACGCGCGAGCAGAACGACGCGTTCTCGGTCGAGTCGCACCACCGCGCCGCACGCGCGACCGCGGAGGGCCGGTTCGACCGCGAGATCCTGGCGGTGACGGTGCCCACCGAATCTGGTGACGAGGTCGTGAACCGCGACGAGGGGATCCGGCCCGACTCGTCGATGGAGACCCTCGCCAAGCTCAAGCCGGCGTTCAAGCCCGACGGCGTCGTCACCGCCGCGAACTCCTCGCAGATCACCGACGGCGCGGCCGCGGTGTTGATCATGAGTGAGGAGAAGGCGAGCCAGCTGGGACTTACGCCTCGCGCTCGCTTCCACACTTTCGCGCTCGCGGGGGTCGATCCCGTGATGATGCTTACCGGCCCGATTCCCGCGACCACCAAGGTGCTGGAGCGGGCGAAGATGACGCTCGACCAGATGGATCTCGTGGAGATCAACGAGGCCTTCGCGCCGGTGGTGCTCGCGTGGGAGAAGGAGCACCACCCCGACATGGCGAAGGTGAACGTCAACGGCGGCGCGATCGCGCTCG
>DATCCI010000336.1:0-3062 GCA_036511415.1 Acidimicrobiia bacterium | reverse complement strand
CACGGGCTCCTCCAGCCAACGGATTTCATCCCGCTCGCCGAACCGACCGGGCTCATGGGCCCACTCACGCAACACGTACTCGATCTCGCGATCGCGCAAGCCCGCGTCTGGCGAGACCGCAAGCTCGACATCACCATCGCCGTCAACATCTCGGCCCGGAACCTCCACCACTCCGAGCTCCGAGACGACGTCGCAACGCTGCTCACGAAATGGTCCGTCCCGCCCACCGTGCTGGAACTCGAGATCACCGAGAGCATGGTCATGGCCGACCCCCGCCGAGCCACCGAGGTCCTGCAATCGCTCAACGCGCTCGGCATCCAGACCGTGCTCGACGACTTCGGCACCGGATACTCCTCCCTCGCGTATCTCAAGCGCCTTCCGGTCAGTCAGCTGAAGATCGACGGCTCGTTCGTCGCGAACCTCGACATCGACGACGACGATGCGGCCATCGTGTCGTCCACTATCGATCTGGCGCGAAGCCTCGGGCTCACCGTCGTCGCCGAAGGCGTCGAGAGCGCCACCATCTGGCACAAGCTGCAGGAATACGGATGCCACTACGCGCAGGGCTTCTACCTCAGCCGACCCTTACCAGTCGAACAGATGACCCGCTGGCTCGAACAACACAATGCCGGAACACATCACGGCGACGTACCCACCACACCGAGAGCGCTGGCGCTGGCCAACCGGTTGGCAGACCACGCACTCCAGTCCGCCGCACCCTGAGCAACCTTCCCCACACGACCAAAGACACAGAGCACTGGTTCGCGGTTTCGGCGTGGGTGCAGACTGTCCGGCGTGTCTGACCCACCGGGGACTCGCTACGCGAAGAGCGGCGACATTCACATCGCGTACCAGGTCCTCGGTGACGGCCCGATCGATGTCGTGCTCCTCGTGGCCGACTTCATCCCGACCGACGCGTGGGAGGAGGAGCCCCGCTTGGCCCATGCGTGTCGGCGATTGGCGTCCTTCAGTCGGCTCATCCGTTGCGATCGTCGTGGCGTCGGCTTGTCCGACCCGATCACACCCGGATCCCCGCCGACGCTCGAGCAGTGGATCCAAGACACGCTCGCCGTGCTCGACGCGGTCGGATCGGAACAAGCAGTGGTCATCGGCGCCAACGATGCCGGCGCGGTCGCCGCCCTACTCGCCGCGACCCATCCCGAGCGGGTGCGAGCACTGGTGTTCGTGAACTCCTATGCACGGGCCATGCAGGCGCCCGACTACCCCGCCGGTTGGCCCGAACACGACGCCGCCAAGATGGTCGACGACACCATCGAACCCGCCGACGACATCGGCTGGGGCCTGGACTTCGTCGCTCCGTCGATGGCCGGCGACGACGAGTTCCGACGATGGTGGGACCGCGCCGGCAACCGGGGCGCCAGCCCGGCGACGGCCCGGGCCCTGCTCGAGGTGTATCTCCGAAGCGACGTTCGCGGCATCCTCGATGTGATCGACGTGCCGACGCTGGTCGTGCACCGTGTCGACGATCCGGGGATCACGATCGAGAATGGTCGCTACCTCGCCGAACACATCCCCCGAGCCAAGCTGGTCGAGCTGCCCGGCGACGACGACATCTTCTGGCTCGGCGATGCCGACACGGTGATCGACGAGATCGAGGAGTTCCTCACCGGCGCCCGTCGCCGTCCGGAGCTGGACCGGGTGCTCGCCACCGTGCTCTTCACCGACATCGTCGGCTCCACCGAACGCGCCTCCAGCCTCGGCGACAACCAATGGGCCCGGCTCCTCGACGACCACGACCGAATCTGCGCCCAGCACGTCGAGCGCTGCCGCGGTCGCCTGGTGAAGGCAACCGGAGACGGCCTCCTCGCCACCTTCGACGGACCCGCGCGCGCCATCGCATGTGCTCGGGACCTGCGGGCGGCGCTACGTCCACTCGGGATCGAGATCAGGGCCGGTCTGCACACGGGCGAGATCGAGCTGCGCGCCGAAGACATCGGCGGCATCGCCGTGCACATCGCTGCCCGCATCGAAGCACTCGCGGGCGACGGTGAAGTGCTCGTATCGAGGACGGTCGCGGACCTCGTCGTAGGCTCGGGCATCGAGTTTCGCGACCGCGGAGAACATGAGCTCAAGGGCGTGCCCGGCGAATGGAAGCTCTTCGCCGTCGCCGGCGAATGAGATCCGTCCGACAATCGCGCGCGCACCCGACTCGCACGCGTTTGGCCGGGTTCCGGGTACGGGTATGTGCTTCGCATCAGGCTTGCACAAGACGAGAGGAAAAGGCCATGCCCGCCGGATCTTCACCGAAGCGAGAACGTCAGTACGACCACATCCGCAAGACCGAGAAGCGTCGAGGCGTTCCCGAAAAGCGAGCGGAAGAGATCGCGGCGCGCACGGTGAACAAGCAACGCGCGCGCTCGGCCGAATCCAAGACCGCGTCGAAGTTGTCGAAATCGGATATCTCCTCGCCGCGCCGCGCCGCCTACCGCCGAACGCACGGCGGCGGCGGCCGCACGCGCGATCAGCTGTACGAAGAGGCGAAGGACCGCAATATCCCGGGCCGGTCACGCATGAACAAGGCAGAACTGGAACGCGCACTGAGATAGAGCGATGCGACCGTGCCGATCCGCCTTCGCCGCAACCTTTACGAGGATGCTTGCGAGGATGGGTCGCGTCCGCTGTAGCCCAGCAGCCTGTCCTGAGGGGAGACGTCGCGACCGAGCTGGACTTCGGGCTTGAACACGCCCTTTCGCTGTTCGTCCGTGAACCGGCCATGGATCATCTGGTATGCCGCCTCGGCCAGGCCGCTGGGCATCGTCGCGTCTTGATTCGTGGCCTGGGCGAGGTCCCAGCCATGGAGCAGTTGGTCACTGAACGCGATGCCCAGGGAGGGGCCGGTCTTCTCGATAACGCCGTCCCGCGCAAACCCCTGGATGACCGCTGTCCGGGCCTTGGCAAAGTCCGCTGCTGGGTCCGAAGACAACAGCGACGGCGGAGTCGGGCTGGGCGGTGACGCATCCTCGCCGCGGGCAGTACTCGCGAAGTAGCGCTGTGTGTCCAGCATGTGGTTGAGCAGGTCTCGCACCCGCCATTGCTCGCAT
>DATCCI010000335.1:0-2655 GCA_036511415.1 Acidimicrobiia bacterium | reverse complement strand
AAGCAGGAGACCGGGAAAGACCTGACCTTTACGATCTCCCACACCGCCGACCCGTCGACCACGCAGGACGCCCTGCTGGTGCAGCAGATGGTGCAGCAGAACGCCGGCATCAAGGTGCAACTGTCGTCGGTGCCCGACCAGAGCACGTACATCAACGTCGCGATCGGGCGGAAGTTCGACGCGATCCTGTGGCGCAACCAGCCCGGCGCCGACGACGACACGCAGTACGTGTGGTGGCACTGCGGGAACTCACCGGCCCTGGGCACCGACCCGAACGGCGCCCCCGCGTGCGACAACCCGGTGAACTTCAACGGGTTCAACGACCCGATCATCAACACCGATCTCGACAAGGCGCGGTCGAGCGCCGATCCCGCGGAGCGGACCAAGCTCTACGAGGACATCAACCGCGAGTTCGCGAAGGAGTTGTGGAACCTGCCGTCGCAGTGGGCGTTGTGGACCGTCGCGTTCAAGCCCAGCGTTCACGGGCCGATGGGACCCAACCTCCCGGACGGCACGGCGCCCTTCCCCGGACTCCCGACGGGCAACCCCGTCGACGGGATCTGGTGCGACGCGGGTCATTGTTGATCGGAGCGTAACGACCGGCCGGATCGGAGGAGGGGGCTGCACGTGCAGGTGATCGTGCGACGGCTGATCCAGCTCATCGTGGTGCTCATCGTCGTCACGTTCTTCACCGCGATCCTCACGTCGTTCCTGCCGGGAGACCCGGTCACGACCATCGCCCCGTTCTCGTCGGCCCAGGACCGCGAGAACATCCGGAACCAGCTGAACCTGAACGACAACATCGTCGACCGCTACGGCAAGTGGCTCGGCCACTTCCTGACCGGCGACATGGGCCGCGAGTACGCGGGAACCGGTGTGCGCGGAACCTCGATCTACGGTCGCATCAAGGACTCGCTCCCGCGCTCTTTGCTCCTGATGCTCTACGTGCAGATCCTGACGTTGTTGATCGCCGTGCCGTTGGGCGTCTATACGGCGTATCGGGCGGGAACGCGCTTCGACGACTTATCCAACGGTGTCGCCTTCTTGTTATTGAGCGTTCCCGTGTACGTCAGCGCGACCTTGATGCTGTTGTTCCTCAGCGTGCAACATCATCTCCTGCCAACCGAGGGCTGGGTCTCCCTCGGGACCAATCCGATCGAGCACCTCAAGCATCTCGCGATGCCGGTGCTGGCGATCACGATCGGCCAGGTCGCGGTGTACGCGCGCCTGCTGCGGAGCGACATGGTCGCGACGCTGCAGGAGGACTACATCCTCATGGCGAAGAGCAAGGGGATCAGCGACGGCCGCATCCTCTGGCGCCATGCGCTCCGTCCGTCGAGCCTCACCCTGCTCACCGTCGCGGGGTTGAACGTCGGTCAGCTCATCGGCGGCGCGCTCATCGTCGAGGTCATCTTCCACCTCAACGGCCTCGGCTTCGCGATCGCCGACGCCATCAACCGCCGTCAGTACATCGCGCTGCAGGACTACATCGCGGTGGTCGCGATCGTGTACGTCGTCGTCAACTTCGCGGTGGACGGGCTCTACCGTGTGGTCGATCCGAGGATCCGTGGCGCTCGAATCGGCTGACACCGACGTCGTCTCCGGTCAGGTCGACGCCGCCCTCGCCGTCGAGGAGCCGCCGGACGATGTCTTCGAGAAGCGCCGGATCGGCGTACTCGCGTGGATCGGCATCGCGTGGCTCGGGATCATCGTGCTCGTCGCGGTCGTCGCGCCGCTGCTTCCGCTGAAGTCACCGACGCTCGGGGACTACGTGCATCCCCAGGCGGGCATGTTCTCGCCCGGGCACCTGCTCGGCAGCGACGACTCCGGTCGCGACGTGCTCAGCAGAGTGGTCTGGGGCGCGCGGGCCTCGCTGCTGATCGCCCTCGGTTCGGTCGCATTCGGCACCCTGATCGGTGGGTTCCTCGGTCTCCTGGCCGGGTTCAAGGGCGGGCTCACCGACACGGTGCTCAGCGCACTCTTCAACATCTTCCTGGCGTTTCCGCAGTTGGTGCTCGCGCTGACCCTGGTGTCGGTCCTCGCGCCGGTCAAGCCGGCCGGCGGCGCGATGGCCGGTGAATGGGGCCACCGCATCGGGGTCGTCATCGTCGCGATCGGGATCGTCTCGATTCCCTTGCTCGGCCGCATCACGCGGGCGAGCGCGCTCTCGTGGTCGCAGCGCGAGTTCGTGATGGCCGCGCGCGCGCAGGGCGCGTCCGACCGGCGCGTGATGTTCCGCGAGGTGCTGCCGAACGTCGTTCCGGCGATGTTGTCGATCGCGTTGCTCGCCGTCGCGATCGTGCTCGTGCTCGAAGGCGCGCTCGCGGTGTTCGGCGTGAGCGTTCAGGAACCCGATCCGTCGTGGGGCAACATGATCTACTCGCAGTTGAGCAATCTCAACTCCGCGCCCACCGTGTGGATCGTTCCTTCGGTGCTGATCTTCGTGTCCGTGCTCGCGCTGAACTACCTCGGCGACGTGGTGCGGGCACGCTTCGACGTGCGAGAGAGCGCGCTGTGAGCCGACGGAAGCGCGCGGCGGCGCCCGGCGCCGAGCGATTCGCCGACGCACCTCTCGACGGGTCGCTGCTCGAGGTCGACGACGTCAAGACGCAGTTCAAGACGCCGCGCGGGCTGGTGCACGCGGTCGACGGCGTG
>DATCCI010000334.1:0-7563 GCA_036511415.1 Acidimicrobiia bacterium | reverse complement strand
CTACCGACGGAACCTCGGGCTTCGACTGCAGCGACGCCAACTCGGTGCAGCTGCAGAAGAGCTACGAGTCTCTGCCGCCGGGCTTCGGATGATGAGCGAGTTCTTGCGCTACACGATCTTCGGCCTCGCGTTCGCAGGCGTCTACTTCGTCGCCGCGAGCGGGCTCGTCGTCACGTACAGCGCGTCGGGCATCTTCAACTTCGCGCATGGTGCGGTGGCGATGATCGGCGCGTTCACATATTGGGAGCTTCGCGTCCAACGCCACTGGCCGGCACCCGTTGCGTTCGCATCCGTGCTGCTCATCGAGGCACCGGTCATCGGCCTGGTGATCGAGCGGTTGATCATGCGACATCTCGGCGGCGCGGCCACGATCACCAACATCGTCGTCACGATCGGACTGCTGGTCACGCTGCTCGGCATCGGCTCGGTGGTATGGGCGCCGAGCAAGTTCGCCGCGACACCGGCACTCCCGAGGTTCTATCAAGCCAAGGTGTTGACCCTCGCCGGCACACCGATCCCGTGGCACTACTTCATCGTGCTCGCGATCTCGGTCGCGGTCGCGTTCGGGCTGTGGACGCTACTCGCGGGCACACGAATCGGGATCGCCATGCGCGCCGTCGTCGACGACCGTGACCTCGCCCGCCTCAACGGAGAGAACCCGGCCGTGGCGTCGGCCGCGAGTTGGGTCGTGGGCTGCATGCTCGCGGTGCTTGCCGGCATCCTGCTCGCGCCGATCCTCGCGCTCGATGTCGCCCGCCTGACCTTGCTCGTGATCAGCGCGTACGCGGTTGCCGCCGTCGGCCGTTTGCGCAGCCTGCCGTTCACGGCGCTGGGCGCGGTGGCCCTCGGGTTGGCCCTCAGCTACTTCGACTGGGGGCTGAGCAAGGTGCCGCACGTTCCCGTGTGGATGCAGAGCATCCACGACTCGCTGCCGATCATCATGTTGTTCGTCGTGCTGCTGGTCCTCCCGCAGGATCGCACTCGGCTCACCGCGGTGTCGCACACGCGCGAGGCGCCGGTTGTGCCGTCGATGCGGACGGCAGTTGCGGGCGGCCTCGTTTTCGTCGTCGGGGCTTGGTTCGCGGAGGGGTTCATGCACGGCGCCGTCTTGCGAGCGGCTGGGCAGGGCCTCGCGATCGCGATCGTGATGCTGTCGCTCGTCTTGCTGATCGGTTGTGCGGGCCAGATCTCGCTGGCCCAGCTCGCCTTCGCCGGGCTGGGCGTGTTGGCGGCATCGTGGTTGCCGGGCCAGCTTGGGGCGTCACCTGTGGGAATGTTGGCGGCGGCGGGGTTCGCCGGTCTGATCGGCGGGGTGATCGCGATTCCGTGCCTCCGACTGCGCGACCTCTACCTGGCGCTGGGCACGATGGCGTTCGCGTTGGTGGTCGAGCAGAACGTGCTCGGCCAGATACAGGGATTCGCGACCGACAGCCGGGCGTTCGCTCGCTGGAGCCCGCTCGCCAGCGACAAGGCGTACTTCGTTGCGATCGCCGTGGTGTTCGTTGTGCTCGGATGGTTCGTCACCGCGTTGCGGCGCGGCGAGTTCGGCCGTCGGCTCCAGGCGATGCGCGATAGCCCTGCCGCATGCACGACCATAGGACTCGATCTGACCCGCACCAAGGTGCAGGTCTTCGCGCTCGCCGCGGCAATCGCGGGTATGGGCGGGTTCCTGCTGGCGGGGTGGAAGGGCACGGTCGGTAAGGACGACTTCAGCCTGCTGAACGGCACCCTCTCCGCGTTGCCGGTGCTGTTGCTCGTCGTCGTCGGAGGGATCACCGTCGTGTCGGGCGCAATGATCGGTGCACTGCTGCTCGTGGCAATGCCGCAGATCGCCGCCGACTACCCCTCGCTGAACAATGTGATGATCCTGTTGCCCGGCCTCGCCGGAATCACCTTGGGTCGCAATCCGGATGGAGTCGCCAGCGACGTCCGCAATGCGATCCGAGGCCTTCACGCCCGGCTCATCTCCTTGCCGAGGCTCCGCGGGTCGAGCGGATCGCGTCACCCATCGTCACCCCTGGTCCCCGAGCTCGTCGGTCTGCGCGGTCCCGTCACGGTGTCCGAGCTGCGCATGCTCGAAAGAGAGTTGGGCTTTACTTCGAAGGACTGCAGTGGCATTGCTTGAAGCCCGCGGGCTCACGATCAGCTTCGGCGGACACGCTGCAGTCGACGACGTCGACCTCGACGTCGTGCGCGGCTGTGTGACGGGACTCATCGGACCGAACGGTGCCGGCAAGACCACCATCTTCAACGCGATAACGGGGCTCCAGGAGGTGAACCGCGGCACGTTGACGCTCGACGGACGCGACATCACGCACGAGACGCCGCGCCGGCGGGCACGTCTCGGCATCGCGCGCACATTTCAGCAGCTCGAGGTATTCGGAAGCCTCAGCGCGCGTGAGAACATCCTGGTTGCCGCCGAGATCCGGCGTCGTTGGGCGCGCGACCTTCACGCGGATCCCGAGCACGACGCCGACGTCATCGTCGACCGGGTCGGTTTGCGTGCGGTGGCCGACGACCGAGCCGACACGCTTCCGACGGGGCTGGCTCGCCTCTGCGAGCTGGGGCGCGCCCTCGCGGCGCGCCCTCAGCTGCTGTTGCTCGACGAGCCGGCCTCGGGTTTGAGCGACCGCGAGACCGAGAGGTTCGCCGAGCTCTTGCGTTCGCTCGTCGCGGAGGGAATGGCGGTACTGCTCGTCGAACACGACGTCGGGCTGGTGATGCAGGTATCTGCGTCGGTCCATGTGCTCGACTACGGCACGCTCCTCTCGGTGGGCACCCCGGCAGAAGTCCGACGCGACCAAGCCGTACTCGATGCATACCTCGGCGATGGATCGACACATACTCACCGCACCCCCCCACGCGAGCGCCAACCCCTTCACCGCGACGATCGCCAAGGCCGCCGACCCGCCGCGCCGCGCGCGTTGCCCGTACTGGAACTTCGCAACGTCACTGCGGCCTACGGAAAGATCGAGGTCCTGCACGGCATCGACTTGGCCGTCGCGCGCGGTGATGTGGTCGCGTTGCTCGGACCGAACGGCGCGGGAAAGAGCACGACGCTGAAAGTCGCCAGCGGGCAGATGACACCACGCGGAGGCTGTATTCACCTCGGCGGCCGACACGTCAACGGCGCGGCCGGCCACGCGCTGGCCCGCATCGGGCTCTGCGCGATCCCGGAGGGACGCGGCGTGTTCTCCAACCTCACGGTACGCGAGAACCTCGTCATGGCCACCTACACGGGCCTTCCCCTGGGCCCGATCGAGGAACGGACCTACGCGTTCTTCCCGCGCCTGGAGCAGCGTCGAACCCAGCTCGCCGGAACCCTCTCCGGAGGCGAGCAACGCATGCTCGCGATGGCGCGAGCGCTCGTCACCGAGCCTGCTGCACTACTCCTCGACGAGATGTCCATGGGCCTCGCCCCGCTCGTCGTCGAAGAGCTGTACGGACTCGTGGCCGACATCGCCCGGTCCGGCGTGTCGATCCTCGTCGTCGAACAGTTCGCCCACATCGTGCTCGATGTCGCCGATTTCGCCGTCGTGATGGTGCAGGGCAGGATCACCGCGGCGGGCCGGCCCACAGATATCGAAACCGGCCTGTCGTCGGCCTACTTGGGAGCGAATCCATGAACGACCAGGGTGTCCCTTCCGCGTCCGGCTCGGACGGCGAGCCGAGCGCGTCAGATCGCGTCGAACAATTTCTGGCCGGCGTCTACGCGCTGCAGATCCCCAGCCAGACCGAGCGGCGCGAACACAGGTTGTACGGCGCGGGAATCGTCATCGCGTGCGCGGGATTCGCCGTCATCGGACTGGGCTGGTGGGGCGCGTCGGGCACCAAGTACACCTACCAGGAGATCCCCTACGTCATCTCGGGCGGCATCTTCGGCGCGGCGCTGGTGCTCGTCGGCGCCCTGTTGTTCGCGCGCTACTCGGCTG
The DNA here is from genome assembly GCA_036511415.1 of Acidimicrobiia bacterium. GTDB lineage: Bacteria > Actinomycetota > Acidimicrobiia > IMCC26256 > PALSA-610 > PALSA-610. The sequence continues at coordinate 3,631 of DATCCI010000334.1, read as the reverse complement.
CCCGCCTTCTGCGATTCTGGCTCGCCCGCCTCGTCGCCGATCAGCAGGTCCAGACCGACCGGGTAATCGACGCGATTGCCGCGCTCGCCGAAGCAGTCAAGCCACGGATCATCGACGGCGACGAGCCCGGTCGGTAGCACGAGCATTCCTCGGGCACGGACTACTGAGGACGAACGGCCCTTCCGGCGTGCGCGCCCCCGCGCGATGCTCGGCGCGGAGGTAGATCGTGAGCTACAACCTGTCTGAGCTGTTCGAGCGTGTCGCCGACGCCGTGCCCGAGCGCGAGGCGATCGCGACGCCGGCCGTGCGCCGCACCTACGCCCAGCTCGACGCGCGGTCGAGCCGGCTCGCCCACGCGCTCGCGGAGCGTGGCGTCGGCCCCGGGACGCATGTGGGTCTTCAACTGCACAACGGCGTCGAGTACATCGAGGCGATGCTGGCCGCGTACAAGCTCCGGGCCGTTCCCGTGAACGTGAACTACCGGTACGTGGAGTCGGAGCTCGCGCACCTGTACGACGATGCCGATCTCTTCGCCCTCGTGTATCACCGGGCGTTCGCACCCCGGATCGCGACGGCGCTCGGCCGCATCCCGATCGCGGGCCCGGTGGTCGTTGTCGACGACGACAGCTGCAACCAGGTGATGGATGGCTCGTTGGTATACGAGGAGCTGATCGCAGGCGCGTCGGCGGAGCGCGACTTCGCCGGACGTTCCGGCGACGACTTGTACATCGCGTACACGGGCGGCACGACCGGCATGCCCAAAGGCGTGCTGTGGCGCCACGAGGACATCTTCTTCGCGGCACTCGGCGGTGGCGACCCCACGACGATGCAAGGACCGATCTCGCATCCGGAAGAGCTCCCGGCACGCGTGTTGCCGATCGGCGCAGTGATGCTGCTGCTGCCGCCGCTGATGCACGTCAGCGCACAGTGGGGCGCCTTCTCCATCCTCTATGGCGGTGGCACGGTCGTACTCGCGTCCCCGGGCAGCCTCGACGCGCACGAGGTGTGGACACTCGTTGGCAAGGAGCACGTGAACGTCTTGACCCTTGTGGGTGATGCGATGGCGCGACCCCTGCTCGACGCATTCGCCGAGGACTCGTCGCGCTACGACGTGTCGTCGCTCTTCGTGTTCGCATCCGGGGGCGCGGTGCTGTCGACGTCGACCAAGGCGCAGATCGGTGCGCTGCTTCCCAACGTGATCACGATCGACGGATTCGGCTCGACCGAGACCGGAGTCAGCGGATCGCGCGCGCGGATGCCGGGCGCCGAGGTGGAGGAGGGTACGCGCTTCACGCTCGACGATCATTGTGCAGTCCTCGCCGATGATCTGCGCCCGATCGCGCCGGGCTCGGGCGAGGTTGGTCGGCTCGCGCGCCGGGGTCGCGTTCCGATCGGCTACTACAAAGATCCGGCGAAGAGTGCGACCACGTTCGTAGAAGTCGACGGTGTCCGCTGGGCACTGACCGGCGACGCCGCCACGGTGGACGACGACGGCACCGTCGTGTTGCTGGGTCGCGGCTCGATGAGCATCAACAGCGGCGGCGAGAAGGTATACCCCGAAGAGGTCGAGGCGATCGTGAAGAACCACCCGAGCGTCTACGACGCCGTGGTGGTCGGAACGCCGCACGAACGGTGGGGCGAACAGGTTGTGGTCGTGCTCGCGCCCCGTCCCGGCGCGGCCGTAACGCTCGACGAGGTTCGAGAACACTGCCGTGGCTTCCTCGCGGGGTACAAGCTCCCTCGCGAGCTGTGCATCGTCGATGCCGTCGTACGGGGCCCGAACGGCAAGGCCGACTACCGATGGGCACGCGAACGCGCGCTTGGACCCGGCGAGTGAGGTTACGGACATGCACCGTCTCGCGGGCGCCGACAGCCTGTTCATCTTCAACGAGAATCGCGCCCGACATCAGCACACACTGAAGATCGCCGTCGTCGACCCCAGGGGCGCCGACATGCCGGTCACCTACGATGCGCTGCGCGTTCAGATCGGTGAAGCGCTGCCGCTGCTCGAACCATTCCGCTGGCGACTTGTGCGAGTGCCGCTCGACCTCGGGCATCCGTACTGGATCGACGCGCCCCACCTCGATCTCGATTATCACGTACAGCGGGTCGCAGTACCGGCGCCCGGCGGACCTCGCGAGTTCTCGGAGGTGATCTCGAGGATCGCGAGCGTGGGACTCGAGCGCGACCGACCGCTATGGCAGGTGTGGTTCGTCGAAGGCATGGCCGACGGCCAGGTCGCGTACGTCACCAAAGTGCACCATGCACTCGCAGACGGCATGGCAAGCGAACGGCTGCTGGCGGAGGCGTTCGCGGATCGGCCCGATCACACGCCCATGGCAGCCGGCGGTGCACTCGAGGCCGAGGTCGCGCCCGGTTGGTGGCGCCTTCTCGTGCTCGGGATCTCGGACGTGCTGCGCATGACCGCGGCGCTTCCCTTCTTGCTCTTCCGCACCGCGCGCGCGGCGCGACGAGGTCGTGAGCACTCACGCGGCCGGGTTCATTCGGCGACGAAACCCTTCGCGGGCCCCCACACTCGCTTCGACGAGCCACTCACCCCGCATCGCTGGCTCGCATACGAGATTTTCGACCTGGCGGACGTCAAGAAGGTGTGCCACGCGTTCGGCGCAAGCGTGAACGACGTGCTGCTCGCGATGGCGGCCGGCGCGTTGCGCACTTATCTTCACGCCCACGGCGAACTGCCGGGTCCCTCACTCACTGCGGCGGTGCCCGTATCCGTCCGGAAACCGGACGAGCAGCGAAAGTGGGGGAATCGCGTCGCAACATGGTTCGTCACGATGGCGACCGACGTCGACGATCCGGCGGAGCGTCTGCAGACGATCACGCGCAGTACGAGCGCGGCACGGGCCGAGATGAATGCGACCGATCCGGAACTGCAGCACGCGTGGGCCGAATACTGGCGGCTGTTTCGGATCGTCACACTCGGCGTGCCGAAGGTGGCGCGTCCGTTCATCGGCCGGCCGAGCTACAACGCCATCGTCTCGAGCGTGCCCGGCCCCGGAGTGAAGCTCTACCGACACGGGGCGCGACTCGTGCACATGATCTCGATGGGTCCGCTCGTCGAAGGGATCGGGGTCAACTTCACCGGATGGAGCTACGCCGGAGAGATGGCGGTCGCGGTCATGGCTTGTCGTGAGCATGCCCCCGACATCTGGGAGCTCGCCGGCGCGTTGCGCACCAGCCTCGACGAGCTCGTTGCGGCGGCCGAAGCCCGCAACTCGGGACCGAGCCGGCCTGACCACTTGTCGGCCTGACTCTCGCGAAGTCTCGATGTCAGACGCGTGACGCGATCCCGAACGCGTCCTCGACCGGCCTTGGCGTGCCCAGATCGGAACTCGCCATCAACTCGGCAAGCTCAGCCGGGATCGCATCGGCGATTGCCCAGGGGTCGGATACGAGGTCGGGATCGGCATGCACACCGAAGTCGACGCGATCGCGGAAGGTGAACAACGTGATGTTGAGTCCCATGTGGTCGAGCAACACGCTCGCCGAGAAGATGCCGGTCAGGCGCGCGCCCGCCAGGTACAGCGGCACAGGCGGTCCCGGCACGTTCGAGACGATCGTGTTCATCATTCCGGGCACGTAGGACAGCAGATGAGTCTCGTACGCG
>DATCCI010000333.1:0-3820 GCA_036511415.1 Acidimicrobiia bacterium | reverse complement strand
GCGCAGCTCGCGAACGAGGCATTCGCGTTGGAGGTGTCGTCGCGCACCGACGACTTCCGGGAGGGCATGACCGCATTTCGCGAGAAGCGCGCGCCGCGCTTCGAAGGGAGATGAACATCGGACGCGATACGCCGGCCGAAGCATGTGCCGGCGAGGTGCGCGCGTGGATCGAGGCGAACGTTCCTCGTGCGTGGGTCGACGCGGGCCGGCGCGGGGGCGCCGCGGCCGTGCGCGAGGTGCGCACCCGGGCGGAGTACGAAGCGTGGTACCCGGTCTTCGCCGCGTCCGGGCTCGTGGTCCCGACCTGGCCGGTCGCGTACGGCGGCCTCGACGTCTCCCCCGACACCGCGCGGGCGATCGAGGGCGAGCTCCGGCCCTTCAACCTCGGGCGGCTCAATCCCTTGGGACTGAACAACACCGCGCCCGCGCTGTACGCGTACGGCCGCGAGGAGCAACGGCTGCGATTTCTGCCGCCGATGGTGCGCAACGAGGAGAAGTGGTGTCAGCTCTTCAGCGAGCCGGGAGCGGGCTCGGATCTCGCATCGCTCGCGACGAGAGCCGAACGCGACGGCGACACGTGGTGCGTCACGGGTCAGAAGGTGTGGAGCACGTGGGCGCACTTCTCGGACTTCGCGATCTTGCTGGCCCGAACCGATCCGGACGCGCCGAAGCGTCAGGGCATCAGCTATTTCCTGCTCGACCTGCACCAGCCCGGCGTCGAGGTGCGGCCTTTGCGTCACATCGGCGGCGAAGTCGAGTTCAACGAGGTGTTCCTCGACCAGGCGTTCGTGCCCGACGAGTACCGCGTCGGAGAGGTCGGGCAGGGCTGGAAGGTCGCGAACGCGACGTTGTCGGGAGAGCGACAGATGGTTTCGGGCGCGGGTTCCGGTGGTGTCGACCGGATCGGCGGGCGGGGAGTCGAACACCTGCTCGGACTTTCCGGGGCGTCCGGGCGCAACCGTGATCCGCTCGTCCGTCAGCGGCTCGCGCGCGTGTACAGCGAAGAGCGCATCCGCGACTGGACGAACCAGCGAGTGCGCGCCGGGGTGAAGGCCGGACGCGCACCCGGACCCGAGAGCTCGGTGGGCAAGGTGCACCAAGGGGAGCTGAACCAACGCATCCAGCTCCTCGCGACCGACCTGCTGGGAGCACGTGCGATGGCGTGGCCGGCAGATCAACCGCTCGAGGTGCGGGGCATGCTGCGCAGCCGGGCCAACACGATCGAGGGTGGCACGACGGAGGTCAACAAGAACATTCTCGGCGAGCGGGTGCTCGGCCTGCCGCGTGAGCCCGATCCGTGGCAGGGTGCGGCTTGGCGCGAAGTACCGAGGAGCTGAGGAAGCGTGGACTATCCGCGACTCACGACGTTGCAGCTCGAACGGAAGGGTCCGGTCGGTTGGCTCGTCAACAACCGGCCCGACCAGCTGAACGCGATGAACGCGTTGATGCGCGACGAGTTCGAGGTCGCGTGGCGCGCACTCGATGCCGATCCCGAGGTGCGGGTGATCGTGCACACGGGTGCGGGCCGGGCGTTCCAGACCGGGGTCGACGTGACCGAGATCGCGACCGACGGCAGCGGCATGGAGCGCTACCGCGCGTCACTCGAAGATTTCGACCTGCACTTCACGTCGTGGCACAACGACATCTGGAAGCCCGTGATCACCGCCGTGAACGGGATCTGTGCGGGAGGAGGCTTTCACTGGGTGGCCGACGCCGACATCGTGATCGCGGCGTCCGACGCGCAGTTCTTCGATCCGCACGTCTCGATCGGTCAGGTGGTCGCCGTCGAGGCCATCGGGCTGATGAAGAAGATGCCGGTCGAAGCGGTGATGCGGATGGCGTTCGTCGGCCGCCACGAGCGGCTGTCGGCGCAGCGGGCCTACGAGCTCGGCATGATCAGCGAGGTCGTCGACCCGCCGGCGCGCCTGCGTGAGGTCGCGCAGGCGCTGGCCGAGAAGATCGCGCGGAACTCGCCGGCGGCGATGGCCGCGACGAAGCGGGCGTTGTGGGGTGCGCTCGAGCTCGGTCTCACCGACGCGTGCAAGGCCGGCGCCGCCGAACTGGTCTCGATGTGGGGTCATCCCGACCAGGAGGAGGGTCCGCGCGCGTTCGCCGAGAAGCGCGAACCGCGTTGGGCGCCGCCCGTGAGCTCACGACCGGATCCATGAAGTTCTCGGTCGAGCTTCCGATCGCGTCACCCGACGAGCTGATGACCTGCGCGCTCGCGATCGAGGCGGCCGGGTTCGACGCCTGCTTCGTCACCGATCATCCCGTCCCTTCGCGCGCGTGGCTCACCACGGGGGGCCACGAGACCCTCGACCCGTTCGTCGCGCTCTCGTTCGCGGCCGGCGCCACCCGCCGACTCCGGTTGCACACCAACTGCCTCATTCCGGCGTACCGCAACCCCTACCTCGCGGCCAAGGCGGTCGCGACGCTCGACGCGTGCTCTCGCGGCCGCGTTGTTCTCGGCGTCGCGATCGGCTACCTCGAGCCCGAGTTCGAAGCCCTGGGCGTGCCCTTCGCGCATCGGGCCCGGCGACTCGACGAGGCACTGTGGGCCATGAAGGCGGCGTGGGCCGGCGAGATCGCCGACAACATCGTGACGCCCAGGTGTGTGCAGCTGCCGCACCCGCCGATCTGGGTCGGCGGCAACTCGTCCGCGGCGATGCGGCGTGCGATCGCGCACGGCAACGGCTGGAGTCCGTTCCCCGCGACCCCGCGTACCGCGGCCGCCGTGCACACCGCGGCGATGACCGATGCCGCCGCGCTCGCCGGCGCGATCGTGCGGCTGCGCGAGCTCGCGGAGGAGGCCGGGCACACCGAGCCGCTCGATGTGTGCTTCACGCCGTTCTCGCATCCTGCCCACACCGACACCGTCGATCCGGGAGCTTTCGTCGCCGAAGTGCACGAGCTCGCGCGCATCGGTGTGACCTGGGTCGCCTTCCATCTCCCGGCCCCCGGCGTCGCCGCGTTCTGCGACACGGTCGCCGGGTTCGGTGAGGCGGTCGCCGAGGTGCGGAGATGACGAGTTCCCAGGTGGCGAACAGCAAGATCTACATCCACGAGCTGATCGAGATCGTCGGACCGAACCGCGCGCGCTACATGCACCACATGACCGCGAACTGGTGCCCCACGGCGCGCGCCGAGCGCAACATGTCGTGCTTCGGCGTCTGGGGGACGGTGGGTTCGACGGGGCGCTGGCCCGAGGTCGTCAACCTGTGGGAGCTCGACGGCTGGGACGGCCTCGTCGCGAATTTCGCGCACGAGCTCGCGTCGCCGTCGCTGCAGGATCCCGCGCTCGCGAAGTGGTGGGCGCAGGCGGCCGAGTTGCGGCGCGGCGGATTCGACCGGGTGCTCGTACCCGAGCCCTGGAGTCCGCCGATCGACGAGCTCACGGGCGCGGGCGTGCGCGGCGTCGTCTACGCGCACGAGCTCGTGCGCGTGCCGGTCGGAACGGTACGAGCGTTCCTGGACGCGCTCGCGGACGTCGGCGTTCCCGCGTTGGAGCCGCTCGGCCTGCGATGCGTCGGGGCGCACCGCGTCGCGATGATCAACGACTCGGAAGCGATCGTGATCTGGGCGCTGCCCTCGTGGGAAGCGTGGGGACGCTTCGAGCAGGCCTGGGACGGCTCGCAGCTCTCCGCGTGGCGGGCTCGGCTCGTGGCGCTCGGTGCGGACGTGCGGCGCACGCTCATGGTCGACGCGCCGCTCAGCCCGATGCGCACCGGCCGCCAGCCGCAGGTCGAGGACCGCCGCCCGCTCGACGAGCTCTGACGAGCGCCTGGCGGGGCTCGGACGAGCGCTTCTTCGGATCTCACCC
>DATCCI010000332.1:0-10634 GCA_036511415.1 Acidimicrobiia bacterium | reverse complement strand
GTCGCGCGCACCTGTACGTCGCGATCGATCGCCAGGGACACGATCCAGCCTTCGTGGTAGTCGACCTGCCCGCCGATCAGGCTGACGCGGCCGGGCGCGCGGAACGTGCGGGACGGCGTCACGCGTCGCGCAACGCCTGCGCGGCGGCTTCGGGCACGACCGGGTTCGACCACGTGCCGCTGCCCACCTCGTTGGACGCGATGAAACGGGGGACACCCGGAGCGCGAAGCGGCGGAGCGACGTGCGCGTGGAGGTGCCATTCGTCCCCGCCGGCCGCGGGCGCCTGATGGAACCAGAGCAGATAGGGGAACCGGTACGCGGGATCGGGAGCAGGCCACAGCCGGTCGTAGCGCGCGAGCGCGTCGATGAGCACGGCAGTGAGCTCCGCGCGGGACGTGTCATCGAGCATCGACAGCGATCCGAGATGCGCGCGAGGCGCGATCCGCATTCCGTACGCGTAGCCCGACGCGTACGGCACCCACGCCACCCAGTCGCCGCGCGTTGTCACGATCCTCGCTCCGGTCGCGACCTCGGTCCCTATTTCCGCGCAGACGGCGCAGCCGTGCGTGCGCGCGACTACGGCCTCGCGTTGCGGCGTGGGAGGGACGAAGGGGTAGCCGTAGATCTGGCCGTGGGGGTGGTCGATGGTGGCACCGACCTCGCGCCCGCGGTTCTCGAACACGAGCACGTACTCGATACCGGGCCGGGCGAGGAGCTCCACGGTCCGCGCCGCCCAGAGGTCGACGACCTTGCGTACCTGGGCGGGAGGCAGCGTCGAGAGCGATTCGTCGTGGTCGGGCGAGAACAGCACGACCTCGCACGCGCCGGCCGCGGGGACGTTGGTCAGGCCGGCGGCTTCCGCGCCGGCGACGTCGACCGGATCGCCGGGCGAGTACGCCGGCCAACGGTTGGGAAACCAGCGCACGTCGTACGGATCGGGTGCTTCGAGCCCACCGACGCAGAACGGGCATCCGCTCGTCGGGAGATTGGGGCGCGCCTGTCGGGCGCCGACGATGTTGACCCACTCGCGCGTGAGCGGATCGAAGCGCAGCTCGCCTGCAGGGCCCGGCATCTCGCAATGATGGCGCGTCAGGCGCTCATCATGACGGCGCGTCAGGCGCGCACCATGATGGCGCGTCAGGCGCGCACTGCCGGGATGACCTCGCTCGCGAACCGTTCGAGGGCGTCACGATCGAACGGCGCGCGCAGCGCGAGGATCACGTATGCGGCGCCCGCGTCGACGTAGGCGCCCACCTTGGCGACCATCTCCTGCACGCTTCCGCAGAGCACGCCCGGCTTCACCGCGTTCGCAATCGGGCCGAACTGGCGCTCGAGCTCCGCGTCGTCGAGCGCCATTCCGACGTTCACGGACTTGACGATCTCGGCAGGATCGCGCCCGATCCGCTCGCAGTGCGCGTCCAGCACCCGGGCCTTGTGGGCCCACACGTCGGGAGCGATGAACGGCACGTTCCACCCGTCGGCGTGCTGCGCGGCGATCCGCAGCGTGACCTTCTCGCCACCGCCGCCGATCCATATCGGGAGCCGCGCCTGCACGGGCTTGGGCTCGCATTGGGCTTCGTGCAGGTGGAAGAACTCGCCGTCGAACGTCGTGCGGTCCTGGGTGAGCAACCCGCGCACGCACTGTACGTACTCCTCGAGCATGCGCAGCCGCTCGCCGGGTGATCCGTAGTGCAGGCCGTACGCGTCGTACTCGCCCCGCAGCCAGCCACCGCCGAGGCCGAGCACCGTTCGTCCCCGCGCGACCTGGTCGAGGGTGGCCATCGCGTTCGCGAGGACGGCGGGATGGCGGTATCCCGCCGAGTACACGAGAGACCCGCAGGTGACGCGTTCGGTCGTCGCCGCGAGTGCGGTGTGGGCCGTGATCGCTTCGAGGCAGTGCGGATCGCCGCTGGCATCGGCCGCGTAGAAATGGTCCCAGATCGAGATCCAGTCGAAGCCGAGCTCCTCGATCCGCCGCCACAACGACTGCAGGTCGTCGATGGAGGTGTGCTGCAGTCCGGTGTGGACGCCGAATCGGAGCGTCACGATGCGGCCCCGACCTTCGCCAGGACCTCGGTTCCGATCAGTTCGAGGTGATCGGGCTCGTCGAGGGTGTGGTACTGGAGGTAAACGGTCTCGGCACCCTCGCGGCCGTACTCGTGGATGCGTTCGACGACCTCGTCGGGCGTGCCACCCGCGGCGCCGGCGCGCGCCTGATCGGGATCCTGGCCACTCGCGACCGCGCGCCGGCGGAACTCGGCTTCGTCGCGTCCGACGCAGACGGCGACCGCCACCGTGAACCTCATCGTCGCGGGATCTCGCCCGATGTCGTCGCACGCGGCGCGCACGTGATCGCATCCTTCGCGGAAGTACGACACCGGCGCGAACGGCATGTTGAACTCGGCGGCGAAACGGGCCGCGAGCCGCGGCGTTCGCTTGGTGCCCCATCCGCCCATGACGATCGGCGGTCCGGGTCGTTGCACCGGCTTGGGCAGTGCGGGCGAGTCGACGACGGAATGGTGCTTCCCTTCGAACGAATACCGCTCACCCGCGGGCGTGCTCCACAGACCGGTGACGATCGCGAGTTGCTCTTCGAGCATCTCGAAGCGATCTCCGGTCGAGGGGAACGGGATCGCGTACGCGGCGTGCTCACCGTCGTACCAGCCTGCGCCGAGCCCGAGCTCGACGCGCCCGCCGCTCATGGCGTCGGCCTGCGCGACCTGGATCGCGAGCGGCCCGGGGAACCGGAACGTGACCGGCGTGACGAGGGTGCCGAGCCGGATGTGTGTGGTCTCGCGACCGATCGCGGCGAGTGTCATCCACGCGTCGGTCGAACCGGGTCCGGGCGATCCTTCGCCGATCCTCTGGTAGTGATCGGAGCGAAAGAAGGCGTCGAAGCCGAGCCGCTCCGCGCTCTGCGCCACCGCGAGCAATTGGTCGTAGGTCGCGCCCTGTTGAGGCTCGGTGAAGATGCGTAGTCGCATGCGTCGCGGAACCTAGCCGCCATCCGCCGTACGATGCATGCGTGCTGAACGTCGAGCGCTGGCCCGAACTGCGAGAGCCGCTGATGGTCGTCGCGCTCTCGGGTTGGGTGGACGCGGGAGGCGCCGGCGCGGGCGCCATGTCGGCAATGCGGGAGCAGCTGGTCGCCGCCGACGACTTCGCGTCGATCGACCTCACCGATCACATGGACCTCCAGCAGACGCGGCCGAACGCGCACTGGTCGGAGGGAGGCGATCGCGTCATCGACTGGCCTGTGATCACGTTCGTCTCCGGACGGCTCGGGCGCGACGTCATCTTGGTGTCGGGCCCGGAGCCTTCGTTGCGTTGGCCGACGGTGTCCGCGGCAATCGTCGATCTGGCCCGCACGTTGCGCGTGCGCGACTCGTGCACCGTTGCCGGGATGCCGTCGCTCGTTTCGCATCGACGTCCCGTCCCCGTCCTCGCGACCGCGTCCCATCACTCACTCGCGCAGGAGATCGCGCCGCTGCGATACGCCTACGGCGGTCCGACCGGACTGCAGACCATCGTGCAGCGCGCCCTCGGAGACGCGGGGGTACGCAGCGCCGGTCTGTGGGCCCAGGTTCCCCAGTACGTCTCGGGTTCTCCTTCGCCGCCTGCAGTTCGCGCCCTGTTGCGGCGACTGGCCGAGATCGGGAGGTTGGAGATCGACCTGCGCCCCCTCGACGCGCGCTGCGACGCGTACGCGGCGCGCGTCGACGCCGGGCTCGCGACCCGACCGGAGGTGCAGGAGGTGGTCGACCGCATCGATCGCGAGCAGGCCGCGACGGCCGACGACCTCGTCTCCGAGATCGAGCTCTTCTTGCGGGAGCAGCCGGGCGGATAGCCGCCGGTATCGCGGCCCCGACTGTGCGCTCGGGGGACCGGGCCGCGAGAATGCGGCCATGTCTGTTGTCCGTATCAATGCAATCACCGTTCCGCCCGAGCGGGCCGACGACCTGGTCGAGCGCTTCGCGCACCGGGCCGGCGAGGTCTCCAAGATGGAGGGGTTCGAGGCCTTCGAGCTCCTCCGCCCGACCGACGGCAAAGACGTGTTCTACGTGTACACGCGCTGGCGCTCGACCGAGGACTTCGAGCGCTGGCTCAACAGCCGGGCCTTCGGCCAGGGGCACGCGCAGCACAGCGAGAAGGGTCCGGTTGGGACGGGGAGCGACCTGCTCGCGTTCGACGTCGTCCAAGAGGAGTACGCGTGACGGCGGTCGATCCGATCGCCCACCTCACGGGCGCCGGTGGCGCATTCGAGATCGTCGTCGACGACGTCGTCGGCCATCCGATGCAGGTCTACCGGCGACGAATGCGCTCGCTGCGCGAGCTGATGGTCCAGAACATCGCGCGAGCGGATATCGACTGGGTCGTGCAGGACGAGCGCCGTTTCACTTACGGCGAGCACGACCGGCTTGCACGCGTGCTCGCGGCCTCGCTCGCGCGGCTCGGCGTGCGGCGGGGCGACCGCGTCGCGCTCGTCTCGGCGAACCTGCCGGAATGGGTGATCACGTGGTGGGCCTGCGCGGTTCTCGGCGCAACCCTCGTGCCCCTCAACGCGTGGTGGAAGGCGGAGGAGCTGGAGTTCGGTCTGCGTGACTCCGGATCGAAGGTGCTCATCGGCGATGCCCGGCGCGTCGCGCTCGTGCGCGACCGGATCGCGTCGCTGCCCGAGTTGCAGCACGTCTTCGTCATCAACGGCCCGGCCGATGCCGCAGCCGCGGCACGGTCGTTCGCGGAGCTGATCGACGACCCCGGCGATCCCGGCATGCCGGAGTCGCCCATCGACGAGGACGACGTCCTTGCCATCCTCTACACCTCCGGCACGACCGGGAAGCCGAAGGGCGCGACCGTCTCGCACCGCCAGGCGATCGCGAACGTGCAGAACATCATCGTGATGGGCGTCGCGCAGGCGATGCGCGGGACGCCGCCTCCCGAAGCGGAGGCCGGTCTCCAGTCGTCCTCGCTGCTCGTCGTTCCGCTCTTCCACGTCACGGGTTGCCTGTCGACGATGATGCTCTCCTACGCGACCGGAGCCAAGGTCGTGTTGATGCCGGTCGGTCGTTTCGATCCCGACGTGGCGATGGAGACGATCGAACGCGAGCAGGTCACCGCGATCGGCGGCGTTCCCACGATCATGTGGCGGATCCTCGAATCGCCGAATCTCGACAAGTACGACCTCACGTCGGTGAAGCGCGCGTCGTACGGCGGGGCGCCGGCGGCGCCGGAGCTGGTCGAACGCATCGAGCGGGTGTTCCCGCACATGCGCAAGACGCTGACGACCGCGTACGGCCTGACCGAGACCGCGTCGGTCGCGACCGCGCACGGCGGCGACGACTACTTCGCGCATCCCGGTTCGGTCGGGCGCGCGGCACCCACGGTCGAGTTGCGGGTGGTCGACACGCGGGGTCGCGACGCCCCGGCCGGCGAGCGCGGCGAGATCTGGATCAAAGGACCGACGGTGATGGCGCACGGGTACTGGAACCGGCCCGACGCCAACGCCGCGGCGTTCACCGACGGCTGGTTCCATACCGGCGACATCGGCTACCTCGATGCCGACGGGTTCCTCTACCTCGTCGACCGGGCCAAGGACATGATCATCCGCGGCGGCGAGAACGTGTACTGCGTGGAGATCGAGAACGCGTTGTTCGACCATCCCGACGTGGTCGATGCCGCAGTCGTCGGCGTGGCGCACAGGACGCTCGGCGAAGAGGTCAAGGCGGTCGTGCAGCTGCGGTCGGGCTCCGCCACGACCGCCGAGGATCTGCGCAACTGGTGCCGGGAGCGTCTCGCGAACTTCAAGGTGCCGGAATACGTCGAGCTCCGAGACGAGCCGCTCCCGCGCAATCCGGCGGGCAAGGTGCTGAAGAATCTGCTGCGCGGCGGCGAGTCGGCGTTCGCGGCTTCCGACGACCAAGCGCTCTAGTGCTGTTCGACATCCATCGCGTATGGGGCTACAGCGCGATCGTCGCGAACTTTCTCGCGGGCTTGTACACGCTCGGCGCGTGGCGCTGGCCCCGCTGGCGGACGCGGTTCCTGTGGTGGCCGACGATCATCGCCGAATCGATGATGATGATTCAGGTCTTCCTCGGCGTGCTCCTCGTCAGCGTGCAGCACTACGCGCCACCCCGCTTCCACATGTTCTACGGCTTCGTCGCGTTCATCACCGTGGGGTTGCTCTACTCCTACCGATACGTCTGGAAGGCGCGCGGCTGGATGGAGCTCGCGTACGGTCTGGGCGGGCTCTTCATCATGGGACTCGGGATCCGCGCGGTTCTCCAGGTGATTTGAGCCAGAATGCACGTGTGCCCGCGTCCCGCCGCCGCGTCATGCTCCTCTTCGGTGGACAGTCGGCCGAGCACGACGTGTCGCGGGCAACGGCGGTCGCCGTCGCCCGCGCCCTCGACCCGGCCAAGTACGACGTCGTCCCGGTCGGGATCGCCACCGACGGCCGCTGGCTGCTCGCGGGCGAAGCGCAGCGCATGCTCGCCGCGGGCCGCGACGCGCTTCCCGCCGCGTTTGTGGTCGAAGGCGACCTGGTGGCGGTGCCGAGCGCGTCCCGTTCGGACGACATCGACGTCGTGATCCCGTTACTGCACGGGCCCTACGGCGAAGACGGCACCGTGCAGGGCCTCCTCGAGCTCGCGGGTCTGCCCTACGTCGGTGCCGGCGTGCTCGGGTCCGCCATTGCGATGGACAAGGTCGCGATGAGGCAGATGTTCACCGCCGCCGGCCTCGAGACCGCGCGCGCCCTGACCCTGCGCGACGGGAAGAACGTCGACGAGTTCGTTCGGCAGGCGGAGGCCGAGCTCGGGTTCCCGTGTTTCGTGAAGCCCGCGAACATGGGTTCGTCGGTCGGCGTCAGCAAGGCGCGCACGCGTTCGGAGCTGCGTGACGCGATCGCGCACGCCTTCACCTTCGACGAGTGGATCCTCGCGGAGGAGATGGTGCGCGGCCGGGAGATCGAGGTCGGGATCCTGGGCGACGATCCGGCCGTGGCGTCGCTCCCCGGCGAGGTCGTTCCGGCCGCCGACTTCTACGACTATGCCGACAAGTACGAAGACGGCAAGGCCGAGCTGCGCGCGCCGGCGCCCCTGTCGTCCGAACAGACCGCCGCGGTACAACTCCTCGCGGTGCGGGCGTTCGAAGCCTGTCGCGGCGAAGCGATGGCCAGGGTCGACTTCTTCCTTCGAGACGACGGCGTCTTCGTCGTCAACGAGGTCAACACGATCCCGGGCTTCACACCCATCTCGATGTACCCGCGGCTGTGGGAGGTTTCCGGGGTGCCCTACGCCGATCTCCTCGACCGCCTCGTAGACCTCGCGATATCCCGGGCGCAGCGCCGGGCGGACCGGCGCGGACGTCAGCGCCGGCCCGGCTAGGACGAGCCGAGTAGGACAGCGCGTACGATTCCTTCACACCGCCCGAGGAGGCCGCCGTGGCCGTCAGTGCATACATCCTCATCCAGACCGAGGTCGGCAAGGCGTCCGCGGTCGTCGACGCCTGCCGGAAGCTCGCCGGTGTCGTGCAGGCCGACGACGTGACCGGCCCCTACGACGTCGTCCTGCGGGCCGAGGCCGACTCGATCGACGAGCTCGGACGCATGGTCGTCTCCCAGGTGCAGCTCGTCGACGGAATCACCCGCACGCTGACCTGCCCCGTCGTCCACCTGTAGCGACACGTCGCTCTCGCGATCACATCGAGCCCGGGAGCACGGTTTACGCCGCCTCTGTGCTGGGGCCTACCCTTGCACGCCTATGGCCTCCACGCCCTCGTCCCCGCCGACCGCCAACCGTAGGTTGCTCGAATGGGTCGAAGGCTGGACGGCGATACTCCAGCCGACCGACGTCCACTGGTGCGACGGCTCCGACGAGGAGTACCGCCACCTGTGCCGCCAGCTGGTCGCGTCCGGCACCTTCACGCCGCTCGACTCGGAAAAGAGACCGGACAGCTTCTACGCCCGTAGCGATCCCGGCGACGTCGCCCGGGTCGAGGATCGCACCTTCATCTGCAGCGAGCGCGAGATCGACGCCGGCCCGACCAATCACTGGCGGGCGCCCGAGGAGATGCGGGCGGAGCTGCTGGAGTTGTTCAGCGGAGCGATGCGCGGGCGCACCCTCTACGTGGTGCCGTTCTCGATGGGTCCTCTCGGGTCGCGCATCGCGCACATCGGCGTCGAGCTCACCGATTCCGCCTACGTCGCCGCGAGCATGCGCACGATGACGCGCATGGGCCGCGGCGCGCTCGACGTCCTGGGTGCAGACGGCGAGTTCGTGCCGTGTCTGCACTCGGTCGGGATGCCGCTCGAGCCGGGTCGGGCCGACGTGCCGTGGCCCTGCAACAACGAGCAGAAATACATCGTCCACTTTCCCGAGACGCGCGAGATCTGGTCGTACGGCTCGGGCTACGGCGGCAACGCGCTCCTTGGCAAGAAGTGTTTCGCGCTGCGCATCGCGAGCGTCATGGCACGCGACGAGGGCTGGCTCGCGGAGCACATGCTCATCCTCAAGCTCACCAACCCGGCGGGTGAGGCGCGCTACATCGCCGCCGCGTTCCCCAGCGCGTGCGGTAAGACGAACCTCGCCATGCTGGTGCCGACGCTGCCGGGTTGGAAGGCCGAGACGATCGGCGACGACATCTGCTGGATGAAGTTCGGCGACGACGGCCGCCTCCACGCGATCAATCCCGAGTACGGCATGTTCGGCGTCGCTCCGGGCACCGGGCCGGACACGAACGCGAACGCGATCGCCGCGCTCACGAGCAACACCGTCTTCACGAACGTCGCGCTCACCGACGATTGCGACGTCTGGTGGGAAGGTCTCACGGTCGACCCGCCCGCGCACTGCACCGACTGGCGGGGCAACGAGTGGACGCCGGCGTCCGGCGTACCGGCCGCGCATCCCAACAGTCGCTTCACGGCGCCCCTCGCACAGGTGCCGTGCGTCGCACCCGAATGGCAGGACCCGAACGGCGTTCCGATCTCGGCGATCTTGTTCGGCGGTCGCCGCCGGAGCACCGTGCCGCTCGTGACCGAGGCGTACAACTGGCGCCACGGCGTGTTCCTGGGTTCGATCATGGGCTCCGAGACGACTGCCGCGGCGGCCGGCGCGGTCGGCAATCTCCGACGCGATCCGTTCGCCATGTTGCCGTTCTGCGGTTACAACATGGGTGACTACTTCGCGCACTGGCTGCGGCTCGGCGAGTTGGCGGACGACGCGAAGTTGCCCAAGCTGTTCTACGTCAACTGGTTCCGCAAGGACGCCGAGGGCCGGTTCCTCTGGCCCGGATACGGCGAGAACAGCCGGGTGCTCGCGTGGGTGTTCGGCCGGTGCGCGAACGATGCCGCGGCACACGACACGGCCATCGGCCGCCTGCCCACGGCCGACGCGCTGCCGACGGAGGGGCTGCAGCTCGCCTCCGGCGCGATCGACGAGCTCCTGTCGGTCGACGACGACGAATGGCGCGCGGAGCTCCCCTTGATCGAGGAGCACTACGGCGTGTTCGCCGATCACCTTCCGACCGCGCTGCACGACGAGCTGGACGCCCTGGCCAAACGTCTCGCGGAGTAGCGCGCACCGTGGGCCTGTTCAGTTGGATCGTGGTCGGCTTCGTCGCCGGAGCGCTGGCCCGGGCCGCCACCGGCGGCGGCTGGAATCTCGGATGTCTCGGCACCATCGTGGTCGGCGTGGTCGGGGGCCTGATCGGCGGCATGTTGTTCAACGCCGCGGGAGACCAGGGGATCGGCGACTTCGGGTTGCGCTCGATGTTCGTTGCGTTCGTCGGCGCGGTCGTGGTGCTCGGGCTCGTCGCCCTCGTGACCGGGCGGGGCGCGCGCTCGCGCCGGGGGCGCTGAACCGCGTCGACGATCACCGCCGCCGACCGGCGACGACGACCCTCAGGCCGGGGTCAGATCTCGGCGGTGGGGATCCCGAGGTCGAGCTCGGATCCGGTGCGCACGCGGGTGGCGCGACCCGTCACGTCGAGGTCGAAGACGATCCGTTGGCCCTGGCGCAACATCCGAAAGAGCGATCCGGCGAGCGCGTCGCTCGCGAGCACGACCTCGGAGCGGTCGGTGTCCACCACGACGAGGCCCTCGCGGGTCGCCGGGTCGAACATCTTCACGGTGCCTTGCATGTCGGCTCCAGGTGCAACCGGTCGGGCTAAGCCTTGGACTAGGCCTTGACGATCTTGCCCGCCTTCAGGCACGAGGTGCACACGTTGACGCGCTTGGGCGAGCCGTCGACGATCGCCCGCACCCGCTGGATGTTAGGGTTCCAACGCCGTTTCGTGCGACGGTGCGAGTGGCTCAGGCTCATGCCGAAGATCGGCTTCTTGGCGCACACGTCGCAGACCGAAGACATCGTCCGAACACCTCTTACGTCGCGGCAACCGAGCACGAAAAGGGTAGCACCCCGGTACTCTGGCGCCCGATGCCGACGCTGACCTGCTTGTCCGCTGCAGATCTGCGCCAAGCGGTGCTCCGGTTCCGCGATGCACTCCGCGCGCACCAAGAGGAGCTGAATCGGCTCAACGTCTACCCGGTGCCCGACGGCGACACCGGAACGAACATGGCACTGACGCTCGAGTCGGTGAGCGCCGAGTTGCGGACCGCCGACTCGATGGGCGAGGGG
>DATCCI010000331.1:0-8193 GCA_036511415.1 Acidimicrobiia bacterium | reverse complement strand
CGCTCGTCATCCTCGGCTTCGCGGCCGTCTCGGTGGTGATGAAATCGGCGGTGAGCTCGATCTACAACCCTGGTCCGCACGGGTTGTCCGAGGTCGTGTACTCGTTCGCTTCGTCGGCCGGCAACAACGGCTCGGCATTCGGTGGCATCACGACGAACACCAACTGGTACAACACGA
The DNA here is from genome assembly GCA_036511415.1 of Acidimicrobiia bacterium. Classification (GTDB taxonomy): domain Bacteria; phylum Actinomycetota; class Acidimicrobiia; order IMCC26256; family PALSA-610; genus PALSA-610. Next base: position 8,016 of record DATCCI010000331.1, on the reverse strand, counting down.
CGATGGGCATCACGATGCTCGTCGGGCGGTTCTTCCTGATCATCCCGATGCTCGCGATCGCCGGTTCACTCGTCCGCAAGCAGCCGACGCCGGCGAACCTCGGGACGTTCCCGACCGACACCCCACTGTTCGGTGGGTTGCTCACCGCGATCGTCGTGATCGTCGCGGGCCTCACGTTCTTCCCCGTATTGGCGCTCGGCCCCATCGTCGAGCACCTCGTCGGCCACTTCTAAGGAGCAGGTGACGTGTCTGTGTCAGATGTTCCCTCGGGACTTTCGACCCTCGAGCCCCACGGGCCCGAGACCAATCCGCAACACTCGAAGCGCCGCGGTCGCGCGATGTTCGAACCGGCCATTGTGCGGCGCGCGATCATCGACAGTTTCGTGAAGCTCGACCCGCGCCTCCAGGCCAAGAACCCGGTCATGTTCGTCGTGGAGGTCGGCAGCGTCCTCACGACGTTCCTGTTCTTCCGTGATCTCAACCGCGTCGGTGCCGCGACCGACTGGTTCTCGGGCCTCGTCGCGGCGTTCCTGTGGTTCACGGTGCTCTTCGCGAACTTCGCCGAAGCCATGGCCGAAGGCCGCGGCAAGGCCCAGGCGGAGACGTTGCGCAAGACCCGCGCCGAGACCCTCGCGTACGTCCGCGAGCCTGACGGCAGCCTCGCCGAAACCCGGTCGAGTGATCTGCAGGTCGGTGATCTGTGCGTCGTGCGCCCCGGTCAGGTCATCCCCGGCGACGGCGACGTGGTCGAGGGCATTGCCTCGGTCGACGAGTCGGCGATCACCGGTGAGTCCGCGCCGGTCATCCGTGAGTCGGGCGGCGATCGCTCGGCCGTCACCGGTGGCACGCGCGTGCTGTCCGACGAAATCGTCGTGAAGATCACGTCCAAGCCGGGCGAGACGTTTCTCGACCGCATGATCGCGCTCGTCGAGGGCGCGGAACGACAGAAGACCCCGAACGAGATCGCCCTCAACATCTTGCTCGCGGGCCTGACCATCATCTTCATGCTTGCGGTCGTCACTCTGCAGCCGTTCGCGATCTACTCCACCGCCCCGCAGTCGATCATCGTGCTGGTCGGGCTGCTCGTGTGCCTCATCCCCACCACGATCGGCGCGTTGCTCTCCGCGATCGGCATCGCGGGCATGGACCGGCTCGTGCAGCACAACGTGCTGGCGATGAGCGGCCGGGCGGTCGAAGCGGCCGGCGACTGCTCGACGCTGTTGTTGGACAAGACGGGCACGATCACGCTCGGCAACCGTCAAGCCACGGAGTTTCTCCCGGTCCCCGGCGTGACGGAATCGGCGCTCGCCGAGGCCGCGCAGCTCTCGAGCCTGGCCGACGAAACGCCCGAAGGTCGCTCCATCGTGACGCTCGCCAAGGATCGTTTCGGCCTGAGCGAGCGTGAGCTCGGTGAGGCCCAACTCGTGCCGTTCACCGCCCAGACCCGCATGTCGGGAATCGACATCGAGGGTCGGGTCGTCCGCAAAGGCGCGGCCGACGCGGTGCAGCGCTGGGTGGTCGAGGAAGGCGGGACCGTCCCCGACAGCCTCGAGCCGATCGTGGAACGCATCGCGCGCGGTGGCGGCACGCCCCTCGTCGTGGCGGAGGGCGCGAGCGTGCTCGGCGTCATCCACCTCAAGGACATCGTCAAGCCGGGCATCGCGGCCCGGTTCGAAGAGCTGCGCCAGATGGGCATCCGCACCGTGATGATCACCGGCGACAACCCCCTCACCGCCCAGGCCATCGCCGACGAGGCCGGCGTCGACGACTTCCTCGCCGAGGCGACCCCGGAAGACAAGATGGCCTACATCAAGAAGGAGCAACGGGGCGGCTTCCTCGTCGCGATGACCGGTGACGGCACGAACGACGCGCCCGCGCTCGCCCAGGCCGACGTGGGCGTCGCGATGAACACCGGAACTCAGGCGGCCAAAGAGGCCGGCAACATGGTCGACCTCGACTCGAATCCGACGAAGCTCCTCGAGGTCGTCGAGATCGGCAAGCAGCTCCTGATCACCCGCGGGTCCCTCACGACCTTCTCCGTCGCGAACGACGTCGCCAAGTACTTCGCGATCATCCCCGCAATGTTCCAAGGCGTCTTCCCGCAGCTGCGGACCATCAACATCATGAAGCTCGACAACCCGCACTCGGCGATCCTGAGCGCGGTCATCTTCAATGCCGTCATCATCGTCTTCCTCATTCCACTCGCACTGCGCGGCGTGAAGTTCCGAGCCATGTCGGCCAGCGCGGTCCTGCGCCGCAACATCCTGATCTACGGCGTGGGCGGCATCATCGCCCCGTTCGTGGGAATCAAACTCATCGACCTCATTGTCAGCGCGCTCGGAGTCCACTGATGATTCGCCGCCAGCTCCTCACCGGTCTGATCGTCATGGTCGTCATGACCGTGACACTCGGGTTCGTCTACCCCTTGGTCGTGACTGCGATCTCGCAGGTCGCGTTCCACAACAAGGCCAATGACTCGCTCGTGAAGGTCAACGGCAAGGTTGTCGGTTCGTCGCTGCTCGGTCAGAACTTCACCGACAAGGACGGCAACGCGTTGCCGAAGTACTTCCAACCACGGCCCTCGGCCGCGGGGACGAATGGCTACGACGCGAGCTCGAGCAGCGCCTCGAACCTCGGGCCGTCGAACCCGAACCTCATCGGCAACATCCCGGGCGTGAGCATCACCGACAAGACCAATGGATACGCGACGTCGAGCGACCCGTACTGCGTTCCCGTGCAAGCCACCGACAAGGACGGGAACGACATCACCGACAAGGCCGGCAACCCGGTGTACGAGAAGAACAAGGACGGCTCGTACGTGTGCGACCCGAACACAGTGCCCGAGCGGACCCTCGCGTACCGGGCGCTCAACAACCTGGCCGCGAACACGAAGGTGCCGGTCGACGCGGTGACCGCGTCGGCATCGGGCCTCGACCCCGACATCTCGATCGCGAATGCCGATCTGCAGGCCCAACGCGTCGCCACTGCCCGCCACCTCCCGCTCGCAACGGTCATGGCGCAGATCAAGGCGCACACCGACGGCCGCGACCTCGGGTTCCTCGGTGAGAAAGCGGTGAACGTCCTCGAGCTCAACCTCGGGCTCGACAAGCTCGGGAGCTGACGAGAAGGCCGCGACGAATGAACACGGTGCTCATCCTCGATGCCGACCGCGTCTCGCGCAGACGGACGATCTCCGCGATCCGCTACGGAGGGTTCACGGCGGAGACCGCCCGCAACCTGCAGGAGGCCTGCCGGCTCGTGCGACGCCACCGGTATGTCGCACTGGTCGTCGATCCGGGTGCCGGAGCAGATTCGCCTCTCCCCGTCGAGGAGCTCCGCGCCCGGACCGACACACCGATCATCGTCGTCTCGGCGCAAGACGAAGCGTCGTACAAAGTCGCGCTGCTCGACCAGGGCGCCGACGACTACGTGACGCGACCGTTCGATCCCGAGGAGCTGCTCGCCCGCATACGCGCGGTCGGCCGGCGCGTCGCGCTGCCCGACGAGGAACCACCGGTCGTCACCCCCGACTTCACGATGCACCTTGCCGACCGCCGCTTCGTGCGAGCCGACGGAACCGACGTGACGATGTCGCCGACGGAGTGGAGGCTGATCGAGGTGTTGGTCCAACACGCGGGCCATCTGGTGACGCGCGAGGAGCTCTTGGTGTCCGTCTGGGGACCCCAGGCTGCGAGCAAGACCCAGTACCTGCGCGTGCACATGGCGAGCATCCGCCAGAAGGCAGAACCGGATCCAACGCGGCCGCGCTACTTCGTCACCATTCCCGGCCTCGGAGTGCGGTTCGACCTCGACGGTCCCTCGTCGGCGACGGTGCAGCCCCTCTCACCCACGGGATAGTTTCGACAAGGCGCGACGCCCGTGCCGCGGTTTACGTTCGGACCGTGTGCCAGGCGCAGGGCATGCGCTTGATGCCGTGGATGAAGTTGCTCTGCAACATGTCGGGCTCGCCGGTGATCTCGAGGTCGGGCAGCCGGCGCAGCACCTCCTCGAACATCACGCGGATCTCGCGGCGCGCCAGGTTCGCGCCGAGGCAGAAGTGCGGGCCGCCGGCGCCGAAGCCGAAGTGCTCGTTGGGAGTGCGGAGCACGTCGAAGCGGAAGGGATCGTCGAACGCCCGCTCGTCGCGGTTCGCGGAGTTGTAGAACATCACGACCTTCTGGCCGGTCTTCACTTCCTGGTCGCCGACCACCACGTCACGCGTCGCGGTGCGCCGGAAGTTGATGACCGGCGTTGCCCAACGGACGATCTCCTCGACCGCGGTGGGCGACACCGCCTCGAGGTCGGCGGTCCACACCTTGCGCTGATCGGGGTTCTCGGTCAGCGCGCGCATGCCGTGGCTGATCGCGTTGCGTGTGGTCTCGTTGCCGGCCACCACGAGCAGGAGGAAGAACGAGCCGAGCTCGCCGGTGGTCAGTCGATGCCTGCCGGTCTCGTCTTCCACCTCGGCCTGCATGAGCGCGGTCGTGATGTCGTCGCGCGGATGGTCGAGGCGGTCCTGCGCGAGCGCGAGCCCGTACTGGAACAAACCCATTCCCGCGGCCATGAGCTGTTCCATCGTCTGCACGTACTCGGGATCGCCGACCCCGAGGATCGTGTTCGTGAGCTCGAAGATGTGCTTGGTGTCTTCGCGCGGGATGCCCATCATGTCGCAGATGACCTGCAGCGGAAGGGCGGCTGCGATCTCGCTGACGAAGTCGCACGCGCCGAGCGGAGCGACGCGCTCGACGATCTCCTTCGCCTGCTGGCGCACCGATTCGTCGATCTTGGCAACCTGGCGCGGAGTGAAGCCCCGGTTGACGATGAGCCGCAACTTCGTGTGCTTCGGCGCGTCCATGTTGATCATGGAGCCCAGCCATTCCGCGATCTCGGCGGGCATGTCGCCGACCGTCGACGTCGGAGCGGAGTGGAACGTGTCGGGGTCGCGCGACACGGCCATGACGTCGGCGTAGCGCGTGAGCGCCCAGAATCCCGGACCTTGCGGGAAGTCGAATCCCAGGTCGGGCGGCGGGACCGGCTCCTCGTGGAACGAGACGGGCCGCTCCGCGCGCAGCTTGGCGAAGATGCCCTCGCGGTCGGGGCGCATCCACTGCTCGATGTCGCCGAGGCGGATGTCGTCGAGGGACAGATCCGTGCCGGGAAGGTCGATGCTCACCCCACCGAGCCTATTGCTCCACGCTCAGTTGTCACCCACGTTGGGCATGAACGGGGGAATCCCCTTGCCGGACGCGGCGAACAGCTCGGGCGCGGCGGCGTCGACCGACGCGATGGTCCACGGCTTGTCGTCGGTTGCCTCGGTGATGGGCCGCCAACCGCGGATGAGCTGTACCTGGCCTCCCATGACCTTGACGACCTGCCCGGTGACGCCGGCGGCGAGGTCGGATGCCAGCCAGCACACGACTGCGGAGATGTTCTCCGGCGCGAACCGGTCGAACTCGCCTTCCTTGGGATTCATGAAGTCGCCGGCGACGGCCTCGGTCAGGCGCGTGCGCGCGACCGGGCAGATCGCGTTCACGCGCACGCCGATCCGCTCGAGCTCGCGCGCCATGACGATCGTCATCGACGCGATGCCGGCCTTCGCAGCCGCGTAGTTGGCCTGCCCCGCATTGCCGTACAGGCCCGACTCGGAAGCCGTGTTCACGATCTTGGCGTTCACCGGTTCGCCCGTCTCCTTCGAGCGCGCGCGCCAGTAGGCGGCCGCGAAGCGCGAAGTGGCGAAGTGCCCTTTCAGATGGACGTCGATGACCTGATCCCACTCGGCCTCGTCCATGTTGAAGCTCATCTTGTCGCGGAGTATCCCCGCGTTGTTGACGAGTACGTCGAGCCCGCCGAACGCGTCGACGGCTTGTTGCACCATCGCCTCGGCGCCGCTCCACGACGAAACGCTGTCGTAGTTGGCGATCGCGCGCCCGCCCTTGGTCGCGATCTCGTCGACGACCTGCTGCGCGGGCGTGGCGTCGGCACCTTGGCCGCCGCTCGATCCGCCGAGGTCGTTCACCACGACGGCCGCACCTTCGGACGCGAGGAGCAACGCGTGGCTACGGCCGATGCCGCGCCCGGCCCCGGTAACGATCGCGACCTTGCCGTCGAACAGACCCACTGGGACTCCTTGCCGTTGCTGACGAGTGCGTCAGGTTAGGAGGAGCCGTTGCAGCTCGGCAACGTCGTCGACACTGACCAGCAACTCGCGGACCCTGACCCGGACGCCGACCACGCGCGCGTTCACCGGTAGCGCCAGCGTGATCCGGGCGATCGGGCGATGGGCGCCGTTCACGAGCCACCGACCACGCCATCCGTGGACGCCGATGCTCACTACGGTCCGGTGCGCGCTCACGGCGCTGACGTCGCCGCGCGTGAACCGGGCCCGGAACGCGTACGACATGCGGACGCGGATCGTGTCGCCGTCGATCTCGACGTACGAGAAGCGCCGCGGCATGAGCAGGATCGTGAGCAGTCCCGACCACACCTTCGCGTACTTGATCGGAATGCGGGTCGTCATGGGCTTCCTCCGTAGGCCAGTGCCACGCCGATGCGGCTCGTCGAGACGAGTGGGAGCGTCGCGAGCTCGTCGCGCGTGTACCACGCGGCTCGATCGGTTGACTCGTCGGTCTCGTGGGCGAGCACGCCGCCTTCGATCGTGGTCCGGTAGATGATGCGAATGCTATGGAGCTCCGCGACCTGGTCGCCTCGGCGGGCGGGGCGATGCATCGAATCGACGGCGAGAAGCTCGGCGATGCTTCCGATGAGGCCTGTTTCCTCGCGCAGCTCGCGCAGTGCCGCGTCCTCGGGATGCTCGCCGAATTCGATGCCTCCGCCGGGCAACGTCCACGACCCGGGCGCCTCGGTGATCTCCGACAGCCGGCACACGAGCAAGCGATCGTCGGTGTCGACGCAGACGTTGTACGCGGCGACGCGCTGGAGCCGGTCGGGCTCGGTCACTCGCCGGTGAACTTTGCGTCGCGTTTGTCGCGAAACGCGGCCATGCCCTCGACGAGATCGGGCGACGACGTGGCGATCGCCTGGAAGTGGGCCTCGAGCTCGAGCGAGCTCGACAGGTCGGATTCGAAGGACGAGTTGAGCAGTCGCTTCGAGAGCCCGAGCGAACGGGTCGGACCCGCAGCCAGCCGGCGCGCGACTTCCAGGGCGTCGGTCAGCAACGCGTCGGGATCGTCGACGCACCGGTATGCGAGCCCGAGGTCGACGGCCTCCGCGCCGGTGGCGCCCTCGCCCAGCATCACCATCGCCTTGGCCCGCGGCAGGCCGACGAGGCGGGGGAGCAGATACGCGCCGCCCGCGTCGGCGACCAGTCCCCACTTCGCGAACGACCACATGAAGCGCGTGCGCGGGTGCACGAACACGAAATCGCATGCCAGCGCGAGGTGCGCGCCGGGGCCGACGGCGGCGCCGTTCACCGCCGCGACCGTCGGCTTGTCGAGCTCCCACAGCTCGCGGATGAACGTCTGCACCCCGGCGCGCAGCGCCTCCGAGGTGGTCCGTGAGCTGAATCCGGCCTTGCCTGCCTGCGAGACCGTCGAGGCGGAGAGGTCCATGCCCGCGCAGAACGCGTCGCCCTCCCCGGTGACGAGCACCGCGCGCACGAGGGGGTCGGCGCGGAACTCGCGGATCGCCTCGATGATGCCGTCGCGCATCCCGATCGTGAGCGCGTTCTTCGCCTCCGGACGGTCGAGCACGATTCGGCCGACGCCGTCGACGTCGCGCTCGACCCGGAGATCGGTCTGGGTCATGACCCGTCGGCCCGATTGGTCAGGATGTTGACCACGGCGACACCCGAGCCGCGCCCGCCGGCGTTGTGTTGGAGCGCGTAGCCGTTGCGGGTCTCGACCTGCCGGTCGCCGGCTTCGCCGCGCAGCTGCCACCAGCACTCGGTGATCTGGGCGACGCCGGTCGCACCGATCGGGTGACCCTTCGCGAGCAGGCCGCCACTGGTGTTGACCGGGATGCGCCCGGTCAGCGCGGTCTCGCCCTCGAGGCTCGCAC
>DATCCI010000330.1:0-2764 GCA_036511415.1 Acidimicrobiia bacterium | reverse complement strand
TTCGTCGCCCGGGGCCGCGCCGAGATCGACCGCCGCCAAGACGACGTGCAACAACGGGTCACGACCGCGCGCAGTCTCGGACAGGTCGCCTTGGCGTTCGGTCCGCCGATGGTGCGCGAGCGGGTCGAACGCACCGTGGCCGACGCGTATCACCGCGCCGAGGGCCTGTTCGGTTCTGCGACCTCCGACGACGTCTCGCCGCCGCGCGCGCCGGCGCCGCCTCCGGCGCCGCCCTCGGCGGGTGCGACGGGCTGGACTGCGGCCCCGTCGCCTCCGCGGGAGCCGGCCGGCTTCACGTCCAACGGCGGTTCGGCGAACAACGATCTCGCGAGCAGCGCCGGGCTGCCCATCCCGGGCTACGACGCCCTGTCGGCGTCGCAGGTCGTCGAACGACTCATGGGCCTCACGCGAGCCGAGCTCGACGCGGTCCACGCGTACGAGGCGTCACACCGGCAGCGACGGACGATCCTCGGCAAGATCGAACAGCTCGCCGGATAGCCGACCCAATGGAGCCCGCTCGAGCGGCCGAGCCGTCCGACCTTCCCGTGCTCGTCGCGCTGGCGCGGGCGCTGCGCGCGGAGATGACCGGCCAGCGCGGGGGAGCGCTCTGGTCGACACGCGAAGCGCGGCCCGAGCCGCTCGACGACACGCTCGCGTCGCTGCTCGGGCGCGACGACGCGGCGATCGTCGTGGGCACGATCGACGGCACGATCGTGGGGTTCGGCACGGTCGAGATCGAGACGCTGCGTGACGGTGCTCGACTCGGAGTGATCGGCGATCTGTTCGTCGAACGGTAGGCCCGCGCCGTGGGGGTCGGCGAATCGATCGCCGATCTGATCGTCGCGTTCTGCTCGGCGGCTCGTTGCGTCGGGATCGATGCCTACGCCCTCCCCGGCGCGCGCGACGCGAAGAACTTCTTCGAACGATCCGGCTTCACCGCACGCGCGCTGGTCATGCACCACAAGCTGTGAGCGCACGGACAGCTGGGTAGTGTCGGCCTATGACCGCAACCGACGCCGACCTGACCGCCGCCGATGTCGTCTGGGATCTCGGCCCGCTGCTGCCCGAACCGTCCGACCGGGGGATCACCGAGCTCCTCGATGCCGCCGACGCGCGCACCGACGCGCTCGCACGAACGCGTGGACACGTCGCCGAGCTCGACGCCGCCGGCCTGGCCGCATTCATGAAGGGGCTCGCCGAGGTGCTCGATCTCGTCGGGCGCGCCGGGAGCTACGCCGGACTGGATTTCGCGACCGACACCACCGATCCCGCGCGCGGGGCACGGATGCAGCGCGTCGAGGAGCGGGCGACGGTGATCAGCACCAAGCTGTTGTTCTTCGAGCTCGAGTGGGCCGAGCTCCCCGACGAGCAGGTCGAGCGCCTGCTCGCCGACGAGCAGCTGTCGATGGCTCGGCACCACCTGCGCTCCGAGCGTCGCTACCGGCCGCACCTGCTCACCGAGCCGGAAGAGGTCATCCTCACCGAGAAGGCGATCACGGGTCGCAGCGCGTTCGAGCGGTTGTTCGAGGAACAGGTGTCGAGCATCGGCGTCGAGCTCGATGGCGCCGCGACCACCCTCGAGGCCGCGCTCGCGCGGCTGCACGCGCCCGACCGTGAAGTCCGCCACGCGGCCGCGGAGGCGATCACCGCCGGCCTCGAGCCGGGCCTGCGCACCCGGTCGTTCGTGCTGAACACCTTGCTCTCCGACAAGGCGGTCGACGACCGGCTGCGGCACTACGACAACTGGATCGCCAGTCGCAACCTCGCAAACGAAGCGGGCGACGCCTCGGTGCAGGCGCTCGTCGACGCGGTGCAGCAGCGCTACACCATCCCGCAGCGGTGGTACGCCTTGAAGGCGCGCCTGCTCGGGCTCGACCGCCTTGCCGACTACGACCGCATGGCATCGGTTGCCGACGTCGAGGCGCAGATCGGATGGCACGACGCGAAGGATCTCGTGCTCGACGCGTACGGGTCGTTCTCCGGCGAGCTCGCCGACACCGCGCACCGCTTCTTCGACGGCGCGTGGATCGACGCGCCCGCCCGCCCGGGCAAGCGCCCCGGGGCGTTCTGCGCGTACACCGTGCCGTCGCACCATCCGTACGTGCTCTTGAACTGGACGTCACGACGGCGCGACGTCCTCACGCTCGCACACGAGCTCGGTCACGGACTGCACGCGTACCTCGCGCGCGACCAGGGCGTTTTCCACCAGGGGACGCCGCTGACGCTCGCCGAGACCGCATCGGTGTTCGGCGAGACGGTGACCTTCGGTCGTTTGCTCCAAGAGGTCACCGACCCGCAGGAGCGGCTCGCCCTGCTCGCGTCGAACCTCGAGGACCAGATCGCCACGGTGTTCCGCCAGATCGCGATGAACCGGTTCGAGGACGCGATGCACACCGAGCGCCGGGAGGCGGGGGAGTTGTCGGTCGAGCGCTTCGGCGAGCTGTGGGCCGCGACTCAGGCACCGATGCTCGGCGACGCGGTCGAGATCACCGAGGGCTACCGGACGTGGTGGTCGTACATCCCGCACTTCATCGCGACACCGGGCTACGTCTACGCCTACGCGTACGGACAACTGCTCGCGCTGTCGGTGTACGCCCAGTACGAAGAGCGCGGCGCCGACTTCGTACCGCAGTATCTGGATCTCCTGCGGGCCGGGGGGTCGATGCCACCGGAGGAGCTCGGCAAGCTCGTCGACGTCGACCTCGCCGATCCCGGCTTCTGGGACCGCGGCCTCGACATCATCGAGCGCCGCCTCGACGAGACC
>DATCCI010000329.1:0-3875 GCA_036511415.1 Acidimicrobiia bacterium | reverse complement strand
CGGAGGAGATCGGAGGCGATCTGGGGAGCCTCGGCCGACGAGAGCGAGAGGACGCGCGGAAGCACGACGAACACGACCAGCGGCGTTGCCGCGAGGTAAGCGGTGCGGCGTCCCGCGAGCGCGATCGATCGCCGATCGTGTTCGAGGAGGAGCGACGACGCGACCAACAGCACCGCGGCGGTGATCCCGAGCAGCGCGACGACACCCAAGGTGGGCCGCGGATCGTGCACGTGCGAGAGGTTCTTCGACTCGAGTTGCACCTCGAGCGGAGGCAGCGTCTCGACTTTCGCGGCCAGCTGCGGATCGACCGGGACGAGCGCGTCGTGCAGCGCGGCAGTGAGCGCGGTGCCGTCGACGGTGAATGTTCGGGTACCGCGGCCGTCGGAGAGGATCGCCTGGCGGATCTGCGAGACGGTGTCGGCGAACGCGGCCGACACTCTCGGGTCGCGCACCGCGGCGGCCGTGGCCGCGCTCACGTGCGAGTCCTTCGCCGCGGCCGGCAGTTGCCGCTCGAGCTCCGTGCTCAGGTCGGCGGCGAGCCGGTGCCGGACGGCGGGGGTTTCGACCAGCGCGTGGGCGGCGGCTCGGGTCGCGTTCGGGTCGAGGACCACGTGCGAGACGAGCCAGGCGTCATAGCCGATCCACGCGGCAAGGAAGCCCACCACGAGGAGAAGGCGCGCACCCCGGTTCGATGCCATCCCAGTTCTCTCGGCGCGCCGACACCCCGGCTCAAGGGTTATCCGGCCTGTTTTGCCACCGCGGCGGCTGCCGCCAGCGCCCGCTTCGGGTCGAGGAACCGGCCCTTCACCCCGCCTGGACCCCTGCGCTGCACCGGCCGCAGGTGGTCGTTCAGCTCGTACACGAGCGGCTCACCCGTCGGAAGGTTCAGCTCCACGACCTCCTCCGCGGTCAGATCGTCGAGATGCTTGACCAGCGCGCGCAACGAGTTGCCGTGGGCGGCGACGAGCACCGTCGCGCCGGTGCGCAGGTCGGGCACGATCGCGTCGTACCACCACGGCAGCATCCGTTCCAGGACGTCCTTCAGGCATTCGGCGCGCGGCAGCAGGTCGCGCGGGAGCGCGGCGTAGCGCTCGTCGTAACCCCAACGCTTCGCGTTCTTCGCGAGCGTCGGATCGAGATCGGGCGGGCGCTGGTCGTACGAACGTCGCCACACCTTCACCTTCGCGGCACCGAACTGCGCAGTGGTCTCGCGCTTGTCCTTGCCCTGGAGGTCGCCGTAGTGCCGCTCGTTCAACCGCCACGAGCGGCGAACGGGAATCCACTTCCGATCGCATTCGTCGAGGGCCAGCTCGGCACTGCGGATCGCGCGCACCTGGACCGAGGTGTGCACCACGTCGGGACGCACTTGCGCGCGGGCGAGGTCGCGCCCCCCGCGGCGCGCTTCGTCGCGACCTTGCTCGGTCAGGTCGACGTCGACCCAACCCGTGAACAGGTTCTTCAGGTTCCACTCGCTTTGACCGTGGCGCAACAGGACCAGCGTGAACGGCACGAGCAACATTCTGCCCGACCGGTAGTGTCGGCGACTGCATGGATTATCGGGAATGACCGACCGCCACGTCGTCACCTTGTGTACCGGGAACGCGGCTCGCTCAGTGATGGCGGGCGCGTTCCTCCGCGAGCACGTCCCCGGCCTGCGCGTCACGACGTCGGGGACACACGTCATCGAGGGCATGCCGATGAGCTGGCGAACGCGTGACGCCATCGCATCGCTCGGCCTGCCGATCCCCGATCACCGGAGCCGCCAGGCGACGGTCGGAGAGCTCGATTCGGCCGACCTCGTCATCGCGTTGGCACGCGAGCACGTGCTGTGGATGCGGCGCGTCCATCCGCGGGCGGCGCCGCGCACGGCCACGCTCAAGCGCCTCGCTCGCGACCTTCCCGACGACGGCGCACCGCTGGCCGACCGGCTGGTCGCGATGCGATTGCACGAGGTGGAGCTCGAGCCCGGCGAAGATGTTCTGGACCCCGCGGGTGGCGACCTCGACGTGTTCCTCGAGTGCGCGCAGGAGATCGCCGAGCTCCTGCACACCGTCATTCCGCGGCTGTAGGCATTCCGCGGCTGTAGGGTTTGTCGAGTGACGACGGTCCGCGTTCCTGAGGAGTTGGCGCGCGTCGAGGCGACGTTGCTCGCGAAGGGCGGACCGTTCGAGATCGTCGACTTCGAGGTCGGCGGCGTGACCATCCGTTCGTTCAAGAACCGGATCCGCACACTGCGCGACCTCTTGTTCAAGTCGGTCGATTTCGGTGACAACACGTACATGCTCGCGACCGACGGGGTGCACGAACGCCGGCTGAGCTACGCGGAGCACGCACACCTCGTCGCGTCGGTTGCGACGGCGTTGCGCGACCGCTTCGACGTGCAGCCCGGCGACCGCGTCGCGATCCTGGGCGCGAACTGCCCGGAGTGGGTTATCTCGTTCTGGGCCGCAATCAGCCTGGGCGCGGTCGCGGTCGGGTTGAACGGATGGTCGACCGGACCGGAGATTCGCTATTTCCTCGACGACTGCGAGCCGAAGGTGCTCGTCGCCGACCGCAAGCGCATCGAGCGTCTGGAAGGCGATCCCGGCGTGCCGGTGCTCTCGATGGAAGACGACTTCGCCGGGCTCGAGGCGTACGCGCCCGACGCCCGGTTCACCGATGCGCCCTTCGCCGCCGTGCGCGTCGACGAGGACGATCCGGCGATCATCCTCTATACGTCGGGCACGACGGGCCGCCCGAAAGGTGCGATCAACACCCATCGCAACGTGGCGTCGTACCTCATGCTGAACTTCTACAACGGCGCCAAGGCCGCGATGCTCGCGCCGCCTCCCGGGCCCGGCGATCCGCCGCCGCTCCCGCCCTGCCAGCTCGTCTCGAGCCCGCTGTTCCACGTGTCGGGACTGCACAGCGCGGCGGTGATGATGCTCGCGACGGGATTGAAGAGCGTGTGGCTCATGGGCCGCTTCGATCCCGCCGTCGCGATGCGGGTGATCGAGCGCGAACGATGTACCGGCTGGTCGTTCACCGAGACCGTGCTGCACCGCATGGTGAACCACCCGGACGTCGCCAGATTCGACCTCTCGAGCATCAAGACCGTGGGCGGCGGTGGGTCGCCGGTCGCACCGTCGCTGATCGAGCGGACCCGGCGCGTCTTCCCGAACGCGAGCCACAGCGTCGGCATCGGCTACGGCCAGACCGAGTGCGCGGCCCTCGCGACCCTGAACAACGGGCAGGAGCTCGTCGACTTCCCGATGTCGGTCGGGCGCCCGCTGCCGACCGTGGAACTCGAGATCCGAGATCCGCAGGGCGTCGCCGTGCCCGAAGGCGTCGAGGGAGAAGTGTGCGTCCGCGGCCCGATGGTGATGCCCGGCTACTGGCGCCGGCCGGAGGCGACCGCGGAGGCGATCACGCCCGATCGGTGGTTGCGCACCGGCGACATCGGCCGCATGGAAGGCGGACGGCTCTACCTCTCGTCGCGCAAGCGCGATCTGATCTTCCGCGGCGGTGAGAACGTGTACCCGGTGGAGATCGAGAAGCGCATCGAGGACCATCCCGACGTCGAGGAGTGCGCGGTCATCGGTGTCGACCACCCCGAGCTGGGCCAGACGGTGAAGGCGGTGCTCGTTCCCCGCCCCGGCCACACCGTCGACGTCGAAGACCTGCGCGCCTGGTGCGCGGCCGAGCTCTCCTACTACAAGGTGCCGGAGGAGTGGCAAGTGCGCAGCGGCTCGTTGCCGCGCAACGCGGCCGGGAAGATCATGAAGAACGTGTTGCGCGACGCCCGGGCCGATACGGGGTTCGTCGAGGAGCAGTAGGCAACACATGGCGCTCGACCTGCAGGCACTCGTCGCGCCCGAGCACACCGCGCTCGTGTT
>DATCCI010000328.1:0-3717 GCA_036511415.1 Acidimicrobiia bacterium | reverse complement strand
TATGTCGACATCGACGTCCTGCAGGTTGTGGGCGCCGGCGCCGCGCACCTTCAGCGCTCCCGACGGTGTCCGCACCGACGGCTTCAAGGAGGCCCGGTCGTCCAGGTGCCGCCCGGTCAGCGTGCCGCTGGCCCGCAGCCCGTCGACGGTGCCCTCGAAGCAGACGGTGCCGCCCGCCGTACCGGCGCCGGGGCCGAGGTCGACGACGTGGTCGGCGATCGCGATCGTCTCCGGCTTGTGCTCCACGACGAGCACCGTGTTGCCCTTATCCCGCAGCCGCAGCAGCAGGTCATTCATCTGCTGGATGTCATGGGGGTGCAGGCCCGTGGTGGGCTCGTCGAAGACGTAGGTGACGTCGGTGAGCGAGGAGCCGAGGTGGAGAATCTTGACGCGCTGCGCCTCGCCGCCCGACAGCGTGCCCGACGGCCGGTCGAGCGAGAGGTAGCCCAGCCCGATCTCCGCGAACGAGTCGAGTGTCCGTTGCAGCGTCGCGAGCAGCGGCGCCACCGACGGCTCGTCGACGCCGCGGACCCATTCGGCCAGGTCGCTGATCTGCATCGCGCACGCATCGGCGATGTTGATCCCGCCGATCCGCGACGACCGGGCCGCCTCGCTGAGCCGGGTGCCGCCGCACTCGGGGCAAGCGGTGAAGGTGACCGCCCGGTCCACGAACGCCCGGATCCGCGGTTGCATCGCCTGCCGGTCCTTGGAGAGGAACGACTTCTGGACCCGCGGGATCAGCCCCTCGTAGGTGAGGTTGACGCCGTTGACCTTCACCTTGGTCGGCTCGCGGTGGAGGAAGTCGTGCAGCTCGGTCTCGGTGTAGTCGCGGATCGGCTTGTTCGGGTCGAGGAAGCCCGACTCGGTGAAGGTCCGCACTGTCCACCAGCCGTCCACGGTGTAGCCGGGGATGGTGATCCCGCCCTCGGCGAGCGACTTGGAGTCGTCGAAGAGCTGGGTGAGGTCGATATCGGAGACCGTGCCCCGGCCTTCGCAGCGCGGACACATGCCGCCGGTGCGGGTGAAGGTCTGTCTCACGGTCTTGCCTGCACCGCGTTCGATCGTGATCGCACCGCTCGCTCGGACCGAGGGGACGTTGAAGGAGAACGCGTTGGGCGATCCGCGGTGCGGCTGCCCGAGTCGGCTGAAGAGGATGCGCAGCATCGCGTTGGCGTCGGTGGCGGTGCCGACCGTGGAGCGGGCGTCGGCACCCATCCGCTGCTGGTCGACGATGATCGCGGTCGTCAGCCCTTCGAGTACGTCGACCTCGGGCCGCGCCAGCGTCGGCATGAAGCCCTGCACGAAGGCGCTGTAAGTCTCGTTGATCAGCCGCTGCGACTCCGCGGCGATCGTGCCGAACACCAGAGAGCTCTTGCCCGAGCCGGAGACGCCGGTGAACACCGTCAGCCGGCGCTTCGGGATCTCGACGCTGAAGTCCTTGAGGTTGTTCACGCGCGCGCCGTGCACGCGGATCAAATCGTGGCTGTCGGCAACGTGCAGCGCAGGCGACTGCGTGTCCGTCCTCGTGGCCATGCTCATCGTGTCTCCATCTGTGGGCCGCAGGTCGACTGCGGCTCGACGCCATGTGAAGCCAGCGTCCGGACCTGCATGCTCGTCAACCGGCAACGCTCGGCCACAATCGATGAACTGAACGGTCTCCCACTCATGGTCGTGTCAGACGGGCCGCGGGACGTGGTCGAAGCCGGTGTTGAGTAGCCCGGAGAGGACGGCGTGGACACCTGGGATCCGGGCATCTGACGGCGGTACACGATCCCTTCTGCGAGGAGCACGGGTCGCTGCAAGGTCTCGCTCAACGGCAACGCGTGGTCGGGCGGAGCCATCACGTTGATGCTCGCATCGTCAGCTCCGGGCCACCTCCACCGTCCACCTTCTGACCAGCGGACGATCTTCGTGTTCAGGATGGCGAACCGAGAGCACCTCGGCGATGCGGAGGTGAAACGTGATCCATCCGCGCTCGGCGAAGTCCTGGGGGGCGTCGAGCTCTGAACCCACCCCGGTCACAAGCACCTCACCTCCACCGCCTTGGTTGTCCTCGACCGCGCAATGCAGCGCGAAGCGTCCGTCCCTCCTGATGTCGACACCCTTCGGCGATGTCGGCTTCATCGGAACCACGAGCAGGCCGCTTCGAACATGTACGCGAACCGGATGCACTCGTGGGAAGCCGTCGGGCCGGACTGTGGAGAGGTAGCAGAGCCCACGGGTCAACCGACGCCGCACGTGCTCGGCCAGTTCACCGTCACTCGTCTCGAACTCTGCCCAGTCCACAGCATCCAGGACGGTCAGGCCTGCGCGATGCGGACGAGGTTGCCCGAGGGGTCGCGGAACGCGCAGTCGCGCGCTCCCCAGGGCTGGGACGCCGGCTCCTGGAGCACCTCGGCGCCCGACGCCCGGACCTTCTCGAAGGTGGTGTCGAGGTCGTCGGAGCGGAAGATCGCAGCCTGCAGCGACCCCTGCGTCACGAGTGACAGGAGAGCGTCGCCCTCGGCCTGCGAACGACCGCCGTGCGGCTGGAACAGAACGATGTCGACGTTCTGCCCCGGGGCGCCAACGGTGACCCAGCGGAAGCCCTCGGACGCGACGTCGGCGCGGACCTCGAGGCCGAGCGCGTCGCGGTAGAAGCCCAGCGCAGCGTCGGGGTCGTGGACGGGGATGAACATTGCGGAGACGGTGACTGCCATGCGATAATCATAGGAGCACCGACTCGTCGTGTGCTTCTCCGATCCTGCTTGGTGCCAGGGCGGGTCCGGGGTCCGGTGCGCCGACACAGCCTCGTTCGCAGCCGACCGTCCGCGCAGGTCGGCAGCGCTCAGATCGTGACCGCGGTACGCCGCGGTCGCGTTGCGAACATGCTCACGCACGACGGAACGACCTCGAGGTCGCGGTGGTCGCGCTCGCGGTACTGCGACGGCGTCACGCCGACGATCTCGGTGAAGCGCGAACTGAACGAGCCGAGCGACGTGCAGCCGACGGCGACGCAGGTGTCGGAGACCGACTTCCCCTGACGCAGAAGAGCCTTCGCGCGCTCGATGCGTCGCGTCATGAGATAGGAGTAGGGAGTCTCGCCATACGCCGCACGGAACTTGCGCGAGAAGTGCGCGGGCGACATGAGCGCGGTACGCGCCATGGCCGGGACATCGAGGGGCTGCGCGTAGTCGCGGTCTACGAGGTCGCGCGCCCGGCGCAGGTGCACGAGGTCGGCGATCTCCTCCGGCGTCATGCCGACGACGTTACCCGACCGGTCGCCCCTCGGTCGAAGAACACGGGTCGAGGCCGCCCCGAAGTGCCGATAGCTCACTACGTCGATCGCGGATATCGCGCTGGCCCGGCATTCGGTACGGCGACTCCACCCCTGCGCCACAGCCGTTTGGGGACGCTTCGCCGCGGGCACCGGCCCGTGAGTACGGCACTTCGCAAGCTGGACTATGCAAAGCTCGCGCCATGGGCACCCTGAAGCGGATCGCGCCGATCTTCGCCGTCCATGACCTCGACGCCGCCATGGCGCACTATCAACGACTGGGCTTCGTCACCCGGGCGTACGAAGGCGGCGGCTACGGCTATGCCTCCGGGGATGGCATCGAGATTCATCTGGGCCGGGTGCCCCACGGTGACCACCGGGCCAGTTCGGCGTATCTGTGGGTTGAGGACGCAGACGAGCTAACAACAACATGGCGTTTAGCAGGTGTCGAGGTCCATTCG
>DATCCI010000327.1:0-5630 GCA_036511415.1 Acidimicrobiia bacterium | reverse complement strand
CATGCGTACGTCCTCGGGATCGCGCATGTGGTCGAATGCGTGAAACAGCTCCGCGGCGTTGCCGCCGCGCAGGTGCCGAGCTGCGAGGTCGCGGTTTACGGCGGCTACACCGGACACATGGCGAGCACGCTCGTGCTCACGAAGGACAAGTGATCGACGGCCGTGGCGATCAAGCGTGACGACTTCCCGCTCCCCGATGTCGAAGACCCCCTCACTGCGCCGTTCTTCGCCGGCGCGGCGCGCGGCGAGCTCGTGATCACGCGCTGCGAGACGTGCGGTCGGTTCGTCTGGTATCCGCAGGAGGCGTGCCCCCGCGACGGCGGGTCGCTCACCTGGACCGCGGTGTCGGGCCGGGGCACCCTCTTTTCGTGGGCGGTCGTGCGCCGCGCGTTCCTCCCTGCGTTCGAGGATCGCGTTCCGTTCGTCACCGCGCTCGTCGCGCTCTGCGAGGATCCGGCCGTCCGGCTCTGCACCTATGTCGTCGGTACCGCGCCCGACGAGCTCGTCGCCGACGCGCCCGTTACCGCGACGTTTCGGCCGCTCGAGTTCACGACGGTTCCCGGCCGGTCGGTGGTCGTCCCGATGTTCGCGCTCACGTGATCTACGACGGGCTGCGCGTCGTCGACTGCACGAGCGGTATCGCCGGCGCGTACTGCACGAAGCTGCTCGCGGATCTCGGAGCCGACGTCGTGTTCGGCACTCCGGTCGGTGACGATCCGCTGTTCACTTACCTGCGTACGTCGCAGCGCAGCGCAGTCGATCTCGATTCCTTCATCGCGGCGGCTGACATCGTCGTGGCGGGCGGGCAGGCGAGGCTGCCGGAGGTGCCACCGAAGCCGCTCGTGACCGTGTCGATCACGGCTCTCGGTCACGGCGGTCCCGACGACGGTCTCGATCTCCCGGAGGAGGTTCTGCAGGCGCGCAGCGGCAGCTTGTCCGCCCACGGCCACATGGATCTCCCGCCGTTGACGGTCGGCGGGCGGCTCGGGGAGTACATCGTCGGCGCGTTCGCGGCGCTGGGTGCCGTGACGGCGTGGCGGCGGGCCTCGCGCACCGGCGTGGCGGAGACGGTCGACGCGTCGATGCTCGAGGCGATCCAACTGACCTACGTCACGACGCCGACGCTCATGGCACGCTTTCCCGGGGGACGCGAGCAGTCCTTCCGCTGGGTGATGATCCCGGGCAACGAGCCCGCGGGCGACGGCCGCTTCGTCGGGATCACGACCGTGACGGCGCAGCAGTGGCAGGCGCTGGCGCGCGTCATCGGCCGTCCCGACCAGGCCGACGACGACGAGCTCGGCACGATGATCGGGCGCTTCCGACGGGCGGAGGAGGTGAACGGCGCGATCCACGCGTACACGCGTGTACACACCGCCGACGAGGTGGTCGCCGCGTGTGTGGAAGCGCGCGTTCCCGCCGCGATCGTCGGCAACGGCGCCGAGTTGCCGCGCAACGAACAGCTCGCGGCACGCAACGTCTTCGTCCGCCAACCGGGCGAGTCGTGGATCCGGCCGCGCGCGCCGTTCCGCTTCCACGGCGTCGCCGACCGCGAGCTGACCGCTCCGGGATTTGCATCCAGAAGCTGGCCGCCCCGGCGGCGTCCTGCCGCGGCGTCGACCGCATCCGTGCCCGGAGATCGTCCGCTCGCCGGCATCCGGGTGCTCGACTTCACCGCGTTCTGGGCGGGCCCGTTCGCGACGGCGTGGTTGTCGTCGATGGGCGCCGACGTCGTGAAGGTCGAAGCGGTACAGCGGCCCGACGGCATCCGGTTCAGCGCCGCAGTTCGCCCGCACGACGACCCGCGCTTCTACGAGAAGTCGGCGCTCTTCCACGCGTGCAATCTCGCCAAGCGAGGTATCACCCTCGACCTCGGCCATCCCGATGGTCTCGCGATCGCGAAGCGCCTCGTCGCGCGCTGCGACGTCGTCGCCGAGAACTTCACGCCCCAGGTTCTCGAACGATTCGGGCTCGACTGGGATGCCGTGCACGCGCTGAACCCCGAGGCGATCATGCTGCGCATGCCCGCCTTCGGGCTCGACGGCCCCTGGCGTGGGCGAGGCGGCTTCGCCCAGACGATGGAACAGCTCACCGGGATGGCGTGGGTCACCGGTTACGAAGGCGGACCCCCGATCATCCCGGGCGGTCCTGTCGACCCGATGGTGGGCGCGCACGCGGCGCTCGCCGTCGTTGCCGCGCTGGAGTACCGCACGCATACGGGAGAAGGTCAGCTCGTCGAGGTGCCGCTCGTGGAGGTCGCGACCGCGGTGACCGCCGAGCAGGTGATCCGCTACGCCATCGACGGAACGTTGCTCGGCCGCAGGGGAGCGGGCGGGGTGTACGCCTGCCTGGGCGACGACGCGTGGGTCGCGATCGATCGCGGGCGCGACCCGAAGACGCCCGAGGAGCGTGCCGCGTGGTGCGCGAGCCGTACGTCGGACGGCGCGGCGCACGACGCGCTCGCGGAGGGAATCGCGGCGGCGGCGATGGTGCCGGGATACGCGACCCTCGACGATCCGCAGATGCGCGCCCGCGGTTTTTTCGAGCCGGTCGACAACCCGCTCGTCGGGGAGCAGTACTACCCGACGTGGCCGGTTCGCCTTTCGGGCGGGCCCGACCGCGTGTGGACCGCGCCCGCGCCGACCCTCGGACAACACACTGCCGAGGTGCTCCGCGCCGAGCTCGGCATCGACGACGACGAGCTCGCACGGTTGGAGGCCGAGCACGTCATCGGCACGGTGCCCATCTTCTAGCTGATCGGCGCGGCGGCCCCGGCAGCAGATCGCATCCGGGCGGCGCGCGCACCGTCGATATGGTGCACCGGCATGCTGCCGTCGCCGGGGGGGTCCGAGCTCGAGGACGTCGAAGATGCCCTCGTCGACGGCGACCTCGCGTATCAGCGGGGTACGGCGGCCGCCGCGCTCCGGCACCGCGACTTTCGCATCGTGTACGTCGGGACGTTCTCGTCCAACATCGGCACCTGGATGCAGAACGTCATCCTCGGCGAGTACGCGTTGCAGCTCACCCACAGCGGTTTCTTCGTCGGGCTGCTGTTCTTCGGCCAGCTCGGTCCGTTGCTCTTCTTGTCGATGATGGGCGGGCTGCTCGCGGATCGGGTCGACCGGCGCCGGTTGCTCGTCGGCTTGCAGATCCTGCAGGGTGTGCTGTCGTTCGCGCTCGCACTCGTCGCGTGGACGTCGCATCCCTCGCATCTCGCGATCGTCCTCATCGTCTTCGCCATCGGAATCGCCAACGCGCTCGGCGCCCCGGGCCTGAGCGCGATCCTTCCGACGCTCGTGCCGCGCGAAGACCTCACCGGTGCCGTCGCGCTCACGTCGGTACAGATGAACCTCTCGCGTGTGATCGGGCCCGCGATCGGTGGTCTCATCTTCGCCAGGCTCGAAGCGGGTCCGGTCTTCGCCATCAACGCGGTCACGTACCTCTTCGCGGTTGCCGGACTCATGTGGGCCCGTTACCCGCGCTACGCCAACGACCGCGCCGGCGCGGGCGGAGCCGGTCGCATCGAGCATCGTCTGCTCTCCGGCGTGCGGATCGCTCGCGCCGACCCGGTCATCAGCTACGTCTTGATCACGCTCTTCACGTTCTCGTTCTTCTCACTCGCGTTCGTCGGCATCATGCCGCTCGTCGCGACCTACAACCTCGGCATGTCGAAGGGCGTGTACGCGCTCCTGTACGCGACGTTCGGCTTGGGCGCGGCGCTGGGCGCGTTCACAGTGGGAAGCTTCTTCGCGCAACGCTCGAAGGTCGCGTTGCT
Organism: Acidimicrobiia bacterium; assembly: GCA_036511415.1. GTDB lineage: Bacteria > Actinomycetota > Acidimicrobiia > IMCC26256 > PALSA-610 > PALSA-610. Next base: position 1,858 of record DATCCI010000327.1, on the reverse strand, counting down.
CCGGCCCGGCTTCGTCGCGTTCGCGATCGCGCTCGCGGCCTTCGGCTTCGCCCGGACCGCGCTCGTAGCGTTCGTGAGCGTCGGTCTGCTCGGCTACATGTACTTCCTCGTGGTGACGTGCCTGTCGACGATCCTGCAAAAGGAGCTGCGTGACGACCAACGCGGCCGGGTGATGGCACTGTGGATCATGGTCTTCGGCGGGACGGTGCCGTTCGGGGTGCTCGTCGCCGGCCCCTTCGCCAAGTCGCACTCGACCGGGGTGTTGCTCGTCGGGGCAGTATGGGCGCTCGTGCTCGGAGTGTTCTCGAGTGCGCGCTCCCTCCGTGAGAAAGGTGCTCCCGATGACTGAGCAACACGCTCTCGCCTATGCCGAACTGCGAGCGCGCGTCGCCGACCTCGTCGGTGACGTCGACGTGCCGGCGCTCGAACGGCCCGCCGCGGCGACTCCGGGCTGGCGGGTGCGCGACGTGCTCGCGCACATGATCGGCGTGACCGACGACGTCGTGCACGGTCGGCTCGACGGCGTCGCGAGCGATCCGTGGACGGCAGCCCAGGTCGAGAAGCGCCGGGAGCTGCCCGTCGCCGAGCTGCTCGACGAGTGGGGGCGGCACGGTCCTCGGTTCGAGGAGCTCCTTGTCGGCGCGCCGGACGAGATCGCCGGCCAGGCGCTGTTCGACGCAGTGACGCACGAGCAGGACGTGCGCCAGGCCCTGGCGCGCCCGGGCGCCCGCGACGGCGACGCGATGGAGCTGAGCTGGGACTGGTTCGTGTACGTCCGGACGTTGGCGGGCGCGCCCGCCATCCGCTTCGTCACCGAGCGTCGAGACGACGTGGCCGGCGCGGGCGAGCCGGAGGTGACCGTCCGCGCCCCGCGCTTCGAGCTGCTGCGCGCGACGACGGGCCGGCGTACGGCGGAGGAGATGACGAGCTACGGGTGGGAGCCCGCGCCCGACATCGCGATCCTGCTCGCCGCACCGTTCTTCACGATTCGCACCGACTCGCTCGGTGAGTAGTCACGCCAGCTCGCCGAGCACGCCGGCCACGTTGCGGCCGAGCACGTCGAGGCAGTAACCGCCTTCTTGGACCAAGAGCGTCGGGCGATCGAGCGCGGCGAGTGCGGCGCCGATGCGCGGATAGTCGTCGGCGACGAGTCGGAAGGTGTCGGGATCCTCGAGTGCCGTGTCGACGCCGAGTGAGACGATCACGGCGTCGGGACCGAACTTGTGCACGATCGCGAGTGCGGCCGTCAGCGCGGGCTCGTACGTATCCCACTCGGTGCCCGCCGGCATCGGAAGGTTGCGGTTGCAGTCTTCGCCCGCGCCCCAGCCGCGCTCGTTCGCGAAACCGAGGAAGAACGGATACTCGAACGCGGGGTCGGCGTGCAGCGAGACGAAAAGCACGTCGTCGCGGTCGTAGAAGATCTGCTGGGTGCCGTTGCCGTGGTGGTAGTCGACGTCGACGATCGCGACGCGCGCGCCGCGGTCGGTCCACGCCTGCGCGGCGATCGCCGCGTTGTTGAGATAGCAATATCCCGCGAACGAATCGACTGCCGCGTGATGGCCGGGCGGCCGGGCCAACGCGTAAGCGGCGTGCTCACGGCCGCCGGCGACGGCTTCCCACGCGGAGAGCGTGACGTCGACGGCGCCGACTGCCGCCGCGTACGTCCCCGCGAGGATCGGGTCGGTGTCGTGCGAGTACCAGCCGAGCTGGGCGATGATGTGCTCCAGCTCGACGTGAGGTTGATCGCGGATGGCCCGCGCGTACGCGGCAGCCTCGGACGACTCGTCCAGCCCCGTCGCGTCGCGCCACCGCGCGTGCGCGTGCTGGAGGAACTGCAGGTACTCGGGTGAGTGCACTC
>DATCCI010000326.1:0-3020 GCA_036511415.1 Acidimicrobiia bacterium | reverse complement strand
CGCGTCGGCCCGCCGGGCCATGCGCATCCGTCGGCGCGCGCCCGCGCCCGACAGGACCGTGACCAATCCGCCGAACCAGAGGGCGAGACGAGCGCCCGGCAGGCTCAGGTGCGCGGTTCCAACCTTCACGGAACCGTCGGTGACCGCACTCGATATCGAACCCAGAGCCGAGGAGACGAAGGGCCCGAGCGTGAGCGAGAGCAGGAGACAGAAGCGAACGACCGTGTAGAGCGTCGAGAACGTTCGCCCGCGCATGTCGTCCGAGACACTCTCCTGCAACACGGTGAACCCCGTGATGTACGCACACCCCGCGCCGGCACCGAGCAGGGCGACGAGGAAAACCGCCGGAGTCAGCGACGAAACCGCGCCGGTACCGATCATCGCGGAACCGGTCGCGAAGACTGCACCCGTGAACACGGCCTGGCGAGGCACGCGGCGTTGCACCATCAAGAGCGTGACGACGCCGATCGCGGCGCCCGCACCGAACGCGATCATGAGAATCCCGAACGTGGAGTTGCCACCGCCGAGCACGTCGTGCGCGAACAAGGGACCGAGCGGGATGATCATCCCACCGCCGATGAGACCGCCCGCGAGCCCGATCATCACCCCGCGCACGAGCGGGTTGGAGCGCATGAACTTGAGCCCCTCGACGATGTCGTGTCGTGTCTGCGAGAAGCGAACCCGTTTGATCGCGCCGCGCTCGCCTTCGTCGAGTCGCAATCTCGATATGAGGAGAGCCGAGACCAAGAACGTGAGCGCGTCGACCCAGATCGGCAAGAGGTTCGGCTGGTCGTGGAACAGAACGAGGTGCGGGAGACCACCGAGCCACTTCGACACCCCGGCGAGAATCGCGAAGAACACGGCGCCGATCAGGAACGTCCCGTAGGCGGCGACGAGCCCGAACGTGTTGGCCGACGCGAGCTGGTCGGGGTCCTTCACGATGTTCGGCACACTGGCGTCCTTGGCCGGGCCCCAGAGCAGGGTCAGGACCTCGATCAGAAACGACAGGACGACGAGGCCGAGCAGATTGTCCCAGAACGGCAGGACCATGAGCAGTGCGAAGCGGCCGATGTCGCAACTGACCATCACGACCTTGCGGTTCCACCGGTCGAGCAACGCGCCGCCGACGGGCGCGAGGACGAAACCCGGGAGCATGCGCGCAACCATCACCAGACCGATGCCCGTGCCCGACCCCGACACCTTCTGCGCGATCGCGATGATCGCGAGGAGCCCGGTCCAGTCGCCGAGACTCGAGACGAACTGCGCGCCGATCAGCGGGACGAATCCCGGAGTTCGAAACACCCGCCATGGCGCCGGTGGAATCGGATCCTGGTCGGGAGCGGACGGAATGAACGGCGCCTGGTCGCTCACGCGCCGGCCAGCCTAGGTTCCCGTTCTCATCACCTCAGGGACGAGTCCGGCTCTTCCGTCGCCGTTTCCGTCGCCTTCTTCGCCGTCGCCTTTGCCGGTGCCTTCTTCGTCGCCTTCTTCGCGGTCGTCTTCGTCGCCTTCTTCGCGACCTTCTTGGTCGTCCGCTTCGTCGCCTTCTTCGCGACCTTCTTGGCCTTCTTCGGACCGGCTTCGGCGCGGGCGCGCAGCAGGCCGACCGCTTCGTCGAGCGTGAGCGCGGCGGGGTCGCTGCCGCGCGGCACCGTCGCGTTCACGGTGCCGTCGGTGACGTACACGCCGTAGCGACCTTCGAGCACGCGTACGGGCTGACCGTTGTCGGGGTGCGCGCCCAGTTCGGCGAGCGGCGGCTTCTGCTGACGGCCGCGCCGCATCTTGGGCTGCGCGTACAACGCCTCGGCTTCGGCCAGCGTCACGGAGAAGAGCTGGTCGTCGGCGGTGAGACTGCGGGTGTCGCCGTCGGAACGCTTGAGATACGGACCGAACCGGCCCGGAGACGCGACGATCTCGCGGCCCTCGGCGTCGGCTCCGACGGTGCGGGGCAGGCTCAGGAGCAGGATCGCCTCGTCGAGACTGACGGTCTCGGGCGTCATCGACGCGAACAACGAAGCGCGTTTGGGCTTGCGCTTCGTGCCTTCTTCTTGCTCACCGAGCTGCACGTACGGCCCGAACCGCCCCGTGAGCACGAACACGGGGAGGCCGTTGTCGGGATCGGCGCCGAGAGCACGCGGGCCCTCCGACTGTTTGGCGATCAGCTCTAGCGCGAGCGGTACCGTCAGCTCGTCGGGCGCGATTTCGGGCGGGAGCGACGCGGTCTCGTTGTCCTCGCGCTGCACGTACGGCCCGTAGCGACCCACGCGCACGATGATCTCGTGCCCGGTGTCGTCGGTGCCGATGGGGATCGTGCTGACGCCTCGCGGGTTGATCAGCGCGAGCTGCTCGTCGGACACGAGCGCGCGCAGCCCGGGCGAACCGTTGCCGTAGTAGAAGGAGTGCAACCACTTCTCGGCTTCGCCTTCGCCGCGCGCGATGACGTCGAGCGCCTCTTCCATCGTCGCCGTGAACGAGTAGTCGACGAGATGACCGAAGTGACGCTCCAGCAGGTTCGTGACCGCGAACGCGGTCCACGCGGGAACGAGCGCCGTTCCCTTGCGCCACACGTACGACCGGGCCTGGATGGTCTCGATCACGGCCGCGTAGGTCGACGGGCGCCCGATGCCGCGCTCCTCGAGTTCCTTCACGAGGCTCGCCTCGGTGTAGCGCGCGGGCGGCTTGGTCTGGTGCCCCACCGACGCGAGCTCGGTGCACGTCACGGTCGCACCCTCGACCACGGCGGGGAGCCGGGCCTCCGACTCGACCTCGTCGCCCTCGTCGACGTCCTCGATGTACGCGCGCCGCCAACCGAGGAAGTCGTAGACCTTGCCGGACGCGCGGAAGGTCGCGCGCTCGCCCTGCGTCGACGTCGCTCCGAGGCGGATCGTCATCTTCCGTCCGCGCGCGTCCGACATCTGGCACGCGACGGTGCGGATCCAGATCAGCTCGTACAAGCGCCGCTCGTCGCCGTCGAGCTCGGAGCTGACTTCGTCGGGTGTGCGGATGCGATCGCCCGCCGG